>JAEMSB010000203.1 GCA_016463045.1 Niveispirillum sp. | reverse complement strand
GGGTGATAGTGACGCTGCCCGACGCATCGCTGGTCGAGGAAAGGTAGCGCAGATTATCGATGCCCTTCAGGTTCTGTTCGATGACCTGTGTGACAGTCTTTTCCAGCGTTTCAGCCGACGCACCCGGATAGGAGGCGCTGACCGCGATGGAGGGCGGTGCGATGGCCGGATATTGCTCAATCGGCAGACGCATGATGGACAGCGCGCCGGCCAGCATGATCACGATGGCGATCACCCAGGCAAAGACCGGGCGATCAATGAAGAACTTCGCCATTTCGGTTCTCTCCGGGAATGATCAGCGGGCCGGGGCAGGTGCTGCACCCGCCGCGGCAGGAGCCGGATTGTAGGGCACGGGCTTGACGGGTGCACCGGGGGCAGCCTTCAGAACGCCCTGAACGATCACGCGTTCCTTGGGCGCCAGACCCTTGGTCACCACCCACTGGTCGCCGACGGCCTTGGCCGCCGTGACAGGGCGGATTTCCACCTTGTCTTCCTTGCCCACCACCATGGCGGTGGCAACACCACCGGGACCGATGATAACGGCCTGTTGCGGCACCAGCATGGCATCGGCCCGCGTGCCCTGATCCACCACGGCACGCACGAACATGCCGGGCAGGAGTTCCAGGCGCGGGTTCGGGAAGGTGGCGCGCAGGCCGATGGTGCCCGTCCCCTCATCCACGGTGATGTCGGAGAAGTCGAGCGCCCCATCCTCGGCATAAGGCGTGCCATCGGGCAGGATCAGCTTCACCTTCAGCTTTCCGCCTTCCGGGATCGTCGCCTCACCCGCCGCGACCTGACGGCGCAACGCCGCTACCGCGTCGGCAGACTGGGTCAGATCGATATAGATCGGGTCGAGCTGCGTGACGCTGGTCAGCATTTCAGCCTGACCCGCCGTAACCAACGCACCCGGCGTAACGCGCGAACGGCCCACGCGGCCCGCGATGGGCGAAGTCAGGCCGGCATAATCCAGATTGATGCGGGCGGACTCAAGGGCGGCCTTGGCGGCGGCGACCGCCGCCTCCCGCGCGCCCAGTTCGGCCATGGCATCATCATAATCCTGCTGACTGACGCCCTTTACGGCCACCAGTTCCTTGTAGCGGCCAGCACGTGCCTTGACGGAGGTCAGCTGCGCCTCCGCACTTTTGAGATCGGCCTGTGCCTGCGCCAGGGCGGCGCGGTAGGTGGCGGGGTCGATCTGGTAGAGCGGCTGTCCGGCCTTCACATCACTGCCTTCGGTGAACAACCGGTCCTTAATGATGCCCGACACCTGCGGACGAATTTCCGCCACGCGATAGGGTGTCACGCGACCGGTCAGTTCCGAGGTCAAGGTATAAGGCGCGGGATTGACGGCAACCACGGCCACCTCCGGCGGCGGCATTGCGCCCATGCCCATCCCGGCGCCACCACCGTCCTGACCGCAGGCGGTGAGCGTCAATGCCAGAAGAAAAAGGGAACCGGAAAGCCGGGTGGTCATGCGCATGACGTGAGTTCCTTGAACTTTACTGTTGCCGGTTCGACCGGTCATGAAATTACATCCGGTCGCGGATGTATCATGAATGGCCGCCGTTGGGTACGACGAAGCGGGCCACGGCACTTAGCACTTTCGTGATAAACCGCGCGGCACCGCAAAGACCGCCCTGCCAAACCGGCGGTCTTGAAGAAATTTCGGCCTTTATCGGGTGAACGTGGATCATTTCATGTGATCCCAATCACAAAACCGCCGCAAGCAGGGTGGCAAACCCCCGTTGCAAAATTTCAGGTATCGGAATGATTATTTTTGTGCACAAAGCCCCCTCCCGTTTCGCGCCATGCCGGTTGCTACCAGGAAGACGAATGGAGATAGGGCAATCCGACATGCTGTCGAATTTATTTATGGGGGGCACAGCAACAAGCCCCCAGGGGGTAAGGATTCCCCCGGAAGGTAAGGATCAGAAACCGCCCGGCACGCGATAGATATCCGGTTCCTTGGGCTTTTCCACATAGGACAACCGAAGGCTGGCACCGGCTACTTCCGGCTGCGCATCGGGCTTGGCCGGCGGCTTCTTGGTAATCCCCAGGATCAGCTCCGTCAGGCGGCCCTGCACATCATTTCCCTGGAAAACCAACACATTATCATCGCCCAGCGACTGGTTCAGGATCAGGCCTTCTTGCCGGTACCCTTGACCCAGAAGGTAATTGCGCAGGGCGTTGGCGGTGCCGACAATCTGTTCCGGCTTGGTGGGGGACCCGATCTCCTGCCCCCAGATCACATTCACCCGGAACAGCTTCTTCGTCTTGTACCCCAAGAGGTAAGCAATCACTGCCGGCCCGCTTTCGGGCAGCAGGTCATTGACCTTCACGATCAGGGCCGTCGTTCGCTCCGTCGGTTCTTCCACCCGCTGGATGGCATCGCCCGATAGCTTGAAATCCTTACCGATGGCGTCGCGCACCTGCGCCTCGGTCATGCCGAAGCGCGCGTTGCGAAACCCCTCCACCTGCGCCTCCTTGGCGGTGGCAGCAGGTCCAGAGGGGCCGGCAACAGGCCGATTCTGGGCGATTGCGGGGGTTGCGGCCAACATTGCCGCCATGGCTGCCGTCAGCATCCAACGCATCGTCATGCTTTCCTTACGCCGTGGGGGAGAATCGGCAATCCTTACCGTTTGGGGGAGCGGTTGCTTGCGACGTCGCAAGTTCAGCCCTTGATCAAACGGTCGATCCGGTCACGCAGGGCCGTCAGGCTCTGCACCTCATCAGCGGCCAGCCGGCCTGCCCGATCCGACAGCTTATCCAGGCTGCGGCCCAATTTACGGGCAACGGTCAGGACAGGGCTTTCGACCACCGGCTCCGTCGGCTTCTGCTTGGCGACGCGCAGTTCCTTGATTGTCGCCCCTTCCTTGATGCGCGACCAGAGGGCAAGGCGCGCCTCCTCCCCTTCTGTATCGGCCAGGACGAACAGGTGGCTCTTCGTGACCTTGTCACGGAAGGCAGGGTATTCGGCCTGCACCCTTTCCGGCAGACCGCGCAGGGCCAGCAGTCGGGAGACCTCCGACTTGGACAGGCCGACAACGGCAGCCAGCTGTTCCTGGGCGTAATTATGCCGTTCACCCAAACGGGCCAGGGCGGAGGCGGTTTCCAGCGCATCGAGATCCCGGCGCTGGAGATTCTCCACCAACGCCACTTCCTCAATATCGCCCTTGGTGATGACGGCGAAGATGGTGGGCTTGCCCAGCAAGCCATGGGCACGCCAGCGCCGCTCACCCGCCGCGATGATATAACCGCCCTCGGCGTGCTTCTTCACCAGGATGGGCTGCAACAGCCCATTGTGGCGGATGCTGTCGGCCAGTTCCATCAGGGCGGCGGGATCAAAATGCCGGCGCGGCTGTTCCGGGTTGGGATGAACCTGATCCAGGTCCAGTTCCACCAGTTCCGGGAAATCGGCGGAGGTGCCGAACAGCCGGTTCAACCCGCTGTCGCGCGGAACCGCCGGCGTGGCGGGGGCAAGCGCCGGATTGGTGCGGGCGAGCTTACGCGACACGGGCTTCCTCCGTCTGGTCGGCTTCAAGCAGGGAACTGGCCACCTCCCGGAAGGGGGCGACGATGGCGGGGTCGGACGCGACATCCACGGTCGGCTGTGCGGCGGCCACCGATTGCGGAAAAATGGTGGAGCGCGGCACCGGTGTGAAGATACGCAGGCTGCCGCCGAACCGTTCCGTCAGGTCGGCCAGGGTGGCGCGGTCTTGGGTATGGCGCGAAGTAAACATGGTGGGCAGGATGCCGATAATCGACAGGTCGGGATTACCCCGCCGCCGCACCTTGGCGATGGTGTCCAGCAGCAGCGGCACGCCCATCATGGCCAACATTTCCGTCTGCACGGGGATCAGCACCCCGGTGGCGGCGGCCAGCGCGTTCAACGTCATCATGCCCAGATGCGGCGGGCAATCCAGCAGGATGTAGTCGTAGGAGCGCGACACGCTGGACAGCTTCTCCCGCAGGACCAGCGTGCCCATCGGCTCCGCCATCAGCTCCGTCTCCGCCGCCGACAGCAGGATGGTGGAGGGCAGAAGATGGAACCGCCCGTCACAAACCGGCATCACCGCACCGGATACGGGCTGATCCTTCAACATGACGTGATAGGTGGTGCGTCCGGCGTCCGACGCCTCGGCCTGGCTGATGCCCAGATGGACCGTGGCGCTGGCCTGCGGGTCGGCATCGACCAGCAGCACGCGTTGACCCAAGGCAGCCAGGGCGGCGGCGATGTTCACGGCGGCACTGGTCTTGCCAACCCCGCCCTTCTGGTTGGAAATGGCGATGATGGTGGCGCGGTCACGCTGCCGCCGGGCCGGGGCCACGACAATATCGGCCACGGCCTGCGGGATCTTCTCCGTCCCGCCTTCCCAGCGTGAAACGCGGCCCTTGTCATACCGGCGGCCCAGGCGGGCATTCAGCCAGTCGGCAAAGGCCTGCTGCGTATCCCCCCGCGCCTCGCGCGCAGCCCTCAACGCCGCCCCATCCATGATGCGCCCCCAACTGCTTGTGGCCGTTTCTGGTGGGGGAGCATAGGGATTGGTTGACGGTCTGTCAACTGGTGGGGTTGTGGGGCGTCAACAGGGAGATCAATAATCAACGCCGTGCAGGAAATCCGCCGCCGCATTGGCCCATTCCACCGGGCTCTGGTCCAGGATGTCGATACCGCCGCCTTCAATGGCATGAAAGGCGAAGTCGGGGCGCAGGCGGTGGGCATCCAGCGCTGCCTGGTAGATCATGTCGCCGGTATTGGTCAGGATCAGGGTCGGCTGGCGCAGGGCCATCAGTGGGCCTTCCTGACGATACTCAAAGGCGGCGGCATGGCCGTACCAGTAGGTGCCCATGGCATAGGCCTGCATGGCCTGAACCACATAGTCGGTGATGCGGTCCAGGCTGACGGTACCAGCGGCATAACGCTCGCGGATTCTGGCCACCTCCACCATGTGGGCGGCCTCTGGAAGGGCGGTGAAGGCCTTCTCCCGCTCCACGATATCGGTGATCAATGCCTGACGGACAGTGTCAGAGATCAACAGGGGGCCACCCAGGATACAGGCGCTGATCCGGTCGGGATAAAGGTTAGCGGCCTCATTGCTGACCAGCGCGCCGGTATGGTGACCGCCGACGGCCGCCCGCCGGATACCAAGCGCGTCCAGCAGCGGCGGGATGGCGGCGGCATAGTCGGCGATGCTGGGTGGAGCCACCGGCGGATCAGACAAGCCGAAACCAGGTAGGTCCAGCGCGATGGGCCGAATACCCCGGCCCAGAAAGGGCTTGAACACATGGTCGTACTCGTTGGCCGACATGATGGCCTGATGTACCAGAACCAGCGGCTTGCCCTTGCCGCCATCCCAATAATGGATCTGGCCACAGGGACCGTCCGCATATCCACGCCGCAGCCGCACCATCACCTCCCGGTCCAAAGAGTCCGACGTGCAGCATCGCTGCAAGCGGGTCTGGAAGCATCGGGTCTGTGCCGGTCTGTTCAGCAGACGGTCAGATCAGGCCTTCTTCACGAAACAGGTCTTCAGAACCAGGCCCTTCACCTTCTCCACCTTGCCCTCAATCTCTTCCGGATCATTGGTCAGGTGGATGTTCTTGACGACAGTACCGCGCTTCAGCGTGACATTGGCGCCTTTGACCTTCAGGTCCTTGATCAGGGTGACGCTGTCACCCTCGGCCAGGATATTGCCGTTGCAGTCCTTCACATCGTCCATTCCATCCACCCTGCTGGGGGTCAATCCGGGGCGGGACCTTAACGCACCCGCCCTTGCCCGATCTTTGAGGAAAGCACATCACGCCCCCGCCACTTTGTATATCTCTCGAAACGGCGGCATGATGTTCATTCAAAGAGGGTGGATGGTTGGTTACCAGCTATGCAGTTGGAACCGCTGCTGGGCTGCGTCGGGATTGACCGCTTCATTCACCTGGACGCTGCTGAAATGGCAGCAAAGTGCGTTCTCGCGGTCTTGCGTGGACCGCAGGATGAAGCAGATTCTGTCGGTTTCGTGCTTGCCAACCACGTCATTGTCATGGGGGGTAATGATGACATGCCACTGGCTCTGGCGGTCATCCATGCTGAGATAGCACTTCATGTCGCGCATGCCCGACAGATACTGCCCGGACTTCTCGTGCTTGAAGCGGAAGGTCGTCTTCTTGCCCGTCTCTACCAGTTCCACCTTCCAGTTTTGGGAGGCGTGGTCATGGACGAAGGTCATGTTCCGTTCGGTGGTCATGGTGGGTGTCGCAACATCCCGGATGGACCGTGCTAAGTTGCCCCAGCTACTGGTCGCAGAGATAGACTTGGCCTGCGTCCGGAGCCGATATTCCGTGGCTTCGTCAAACGAGCTGTTCGTGATGTTCTGAAGCGTATCCGGCATTTTCGGCTTGGACAGGAACCAGGAGGCGAGCATGCGCTTGTCGGCCATAACCCCCAGCTCTATTTCCCGTTCCAGGATCGGGTAGGATTTGTTGTCGGCCGGGCGCGTGATGAAAATCTGGGGCAGGCCGACATGGAGGCGGCTGTCGTCGAGGCCCACGGAGAATTCCTGAATAATTTTGCCGTGGTCCCTGCCCACGCCCACGGCCCAACTGCGGCTCAACGGCGTTCCCTCCGCCTCGCCGGTCAGGTAGCAATCATAGGATCCCCGCTCGGCGTCGCCCCAGCGACCGGACCGGATGCCGACCTTGGTGCCCGTGGCCGCCAGATCGCGCAGGCGGGCTTCCAGCCGATTGGAACGGTCGACCACCTTGGACGCCTCGGTAACCAGCTTGCGGACGGCCACATCATCAAGGCTGATCGGGTTATCGACCAGGGCGACGGTGGGCTTGTCCTTATAGTCGATGTCGGCCATGGCTTCATGGAAGGTCATAGCTTCCTGCACGAACAGCGCCGCCGTCGAGACATAGGCCCAGGTGTGGAAAATCACGCGATTGATCACCGTGTTATACTCAATGATGTCGGTGTGATTGGCGGCCATAAGGCTGCTGGCAAGTTCAAGCAAGTTCTGGTTCTGCTGGGTTGGCAGGATCATGGTTACGGTTGTCAGCAGCTCGTTGGCATGAGCCGACGCACCATTGCCACTGATGATCTTGGCACACTCGGTATAATATTGACGCTGAAGCCGCCGCAGCTTGTTGGTGGAGGGATCGCTCCCAGCCCCACCGGCTGGCGGCGTCCCGATGGATTGCAGTTCCGTCAGGAATTTCGACCGCGCCTGCTGATAGGCCTGCAATGACGTGTGCAGCTTGACCAGGACGGCATTGTAATTGTTCCAGGCCGTGATCCAGATATTCTGGTTGGCCAGGACGGCCAACCGCCCCAGCGACCGTTTGATTTCGTCCAGCCGGTCGAGCAACTCCTGATGCTTGCCACTATCGTCCAGGTAGCCTTTGAGCTTTGCAGCCGTTTCCTGGTCGAAGTAATTGTCGATCGCACCCTTCGCCACGTGAATCAGGGCCGGCTTGCCAACATAGCTCCAGGCAGCCCCCGCAATTGCCTCTTGCATCCATGCCTCCTGTTTATTTGGGCATGGCTCCGTCAGCACGCCGATTTACGCAAATCGGCATTCCCGACCGCTTGTCCAGCCCGTCAATACGATGTCGCATCGAGGGTCATATTACCTTCGGCCAGAGGAAAAACAACTAAAAATTATTTTACTCTGAATTTTGCAAGCTAAAGTATTGGTTCATCAAATGACTCGGCTGACATGGTCGCAGTCCCGTTAGCCCCTTCGGGTGCCCGCCGCCTGAAACTCCACCTCGGCGATGCTACCGGAGGTGAGGGAGGATAAGACCGACCGCATCGTCGCCTCGTGGCTGCGCCTGGCTGTCT
>JAEMSB010000202.1 GCA_016463045.1 Niveispirillum sp. | reverse complement strand
GGGTTGCAGCCCGGATGGCGGAAGGCAACCGGGTGGAGCTGTCCGTCACCGATGATGGCAAAGGTCTGCCGCCCGGTTTCGACGCGGCAACCGTGCCTAGCCTGGGCCTGCGGCTGGTGCGGCTGCTGACGCAGCAGCTTGGCGGTGATTTCCGGATGAAGGACACGGGTACTGGTGCCGAGGCACGACTGCTGTTCAGCGTGTAAACCCCTCAGGCCACTGGCCCCGGCGGGACATGACGTCGCGCAGCAGCGTCGGGCGGTCGGTGATGATGCCGTCCACACCCATATCCAGAAGGCGCTTCATCTCCGCCGCCTCGTCCACTGTCCAGACATGGACGCAAAGCCCGCGCGCGTGGGCCTCGCGGATCAGGCCGGGGGTAACCACGGTCAGGCCTTTGTGCCGAACGGGCACCTGCAGGCAATGCGGGCCCGCTGGGGCCGGCAGCGGTAGGCCATGGCCGGCGGCCCAGACCCGCGCCACTTCCCACGGACCGGCAGAAGAACAAAGATCGTCCCCAAGGTCCGACCGCAGCCGTGCCAGCCGGGAGCCGGAGAAGGAACCGACACAGACGCGATCCAACGCGTTATGCCGGCGCAATGCCGTAACCAGCGCATGCGCCGCCGCATCGGATTTGGGATCGATATTGAGGCGCAGGTCCGGCCAAGTCTCCAACACCTGATCCAGCAGCGGGATCGGTTCCCGACCCGCCACCCGCGCCTGTGATATGGCGGACCAGGGCAGATCGCCGATGCGGCCCTGGCCATCGGTCAGGCGTTCCAGCACGGGATCATGGAAGACAACCAGTTGCCCGTCCCCCGTAACCTGCACATCGGTTTCGATATAGCGATAGCCAAGGTCGATGGCACGGGTAAAGGCCGCCAGACTGTTTTCCGGCGCTTCAAGGCCGCCACCGCGATGGGCGAAGGGGATAGGACCGGGATGATCCAGATAGGGATGAAGGGACCTCGCCCTCATGGCTTCTGGTCAAGCCGGGGCCAGCGCGACAGCGCCACAATCCACAGCCCCACGGTCAGAAGCGGGAAGAACAGGAAGACCGCCATGGCCCAGAGCGGGTTGCGCCCCGTCTTGCCCAGGGCGATGCCTACCATGCAGACGGTCCAAGTAATGGTCAGCACGACCACAAGGATGGAGGCCCAGCCCGGCAGGAAGAACAGCATATCCACCAGATCGCCATAGCGCGGCATGGTTCAACCCTCCCCCTTCGCGGCCTGTTCCTTGGCCCGTTGCCGCTTCAATCTTTCACGCGGATGCAGCTTTTCCGGACGCGGCGGCAGGTTGGGCCAGGTCTTGAAGGCCAGAAGGCTGGCGAACACGGCCCAGCCGAACAAAGGCAGCACCAGCCAGACGATCCAGGCCATGGGCAAACCCGCCCGTTGCATCAGGCGGCGTGCAGGCCAGAGGGCCGCCAGGGTCAGGGCCGTATGCACCACCAAGGCCAGCTGCCAGCCCCCCAATCCCGCCTCACCCGCTTCCATCGATCCAACCTTCAACAGACAGAGAGAGGGGACATAGCATGATTGGAACAGGGGTCAACAACGGATCGGGCCAACGATAAGGCCCGGCCCCCGCACGGATCATGCGGAAACCGGGCCAAACCGCGACCGACAGGGCTGCGGTGACATCAACAGAAGGGATCAGAAGCGGACGCGCGCGCCCGAGATCACACCATTGATGTCCTTATATTTGACGGTCCGCGTGTCATAGGAATGGTTGCGATAGCTGATATAAAAGTCGGTGGCGAAGGCATCAATCGTCTGCACATAGCCGACCGACCAGGCTTTGGCATCGCCACCGGCGATGGCCAAATCTTCCTGCACGAGATAGTCGACCACGAAGGAGCTGTTGCCGAGGCCCGTGACATTGGCCAGATAGCCCAGCTTGCCATACCAAAAGTCGCTGTCGCGCGGACCGATATCGCGGGTACCGCCAGCGGCCGTCACGTTGAAGCCATTGGCCAGCTTGACGGAGATGGAACCGTTGGTCTGGGTATCGAAGCCGGTACGGCTGTCATTATTGACATGGCCAATGGCGCCCGACACTTCCGTGGTGCCGATCTTGCCCGTGTAGCGGCCGGCGAAATCGGTGGCCCCGCCTTCGATGAAGCTGGTGGACAGCATGAAGCCACCAAAGGTGGGGGTGTCGTAGCGGACACGGTCGTCACGGCTCAACCCGTCGAAATTGTTGAAGACGGTGTTGATATTGGGACCGGCGGCCCGGTTCGCCTTGTTACGAAACAGCACACCGCCGAAAATTGAGCCGATATCGGTGTGGCTGATCATGGTCGCGGTACCGGACAGATCGACCTCCGATGTCACATTGGTCGCCGTGTCGCCCTGACCGACCCAGATCCGGCCGAAACCCTTATGCTGAACCCAGAATTCCGCCTTACGCTCATTGACCGAGAAGGCACCGGCATCGGTGCCGAAGCCTGTGGTGCGCGAGGAGCCGGAACTGGTTTCGAACTCGATATCGGAACCCGCGGTCCAGTTATCGTCCAGCTTGGCGGAGCCGGCCACGCGGATGCGTGTGGAAGCCTGGGAATTGTCGACGAACATGGTGTCATTGTCGTAACCGTCATCGGCGAACTGCACCGCGCGTCCGATCTGCCCGGACAGCGTCAGCTTGACCTTGCCGTTGCCCGACTGTGTCACCTGCGGCGCCTTGAAGGCGTCGGCGGATACCAGCGGGGCATCCTTGCTGGCGGGCGGACCGGCGGGGGTGCTGGGTGCCTTTTCCAGCTTGTCGATGCGGGCCATCAGGGCCTGAACCTGTGCGCGCAGTGCCTCGACCTCGCTGGCCTGCGCCGGGGCCTGCTGGGCCATGGCAGAGGACGCGGAAACGGCGAACAGGGCGGCACCGGCCAGAAGGGCGGCGGATATCCGGGGTGACACTCTCATCAGCAAATCCTCCCATGGGGCGGCCCCGTTGCGGGGCACTCGTTCATTGCATTGGGATGACGAAATCATGACGGGATGCTCCCGGCACGGGCAAAGATGTCGGGTGCTTCACCAATGCGGGCAGGTACACGGCAAGGTCATCAATGATGTGCCATGCGAATGATTTAGGCCGATGATGGGATCGACCCGATCAATATTGGCCAGCACATCAATACAGGCACAGAGTGGCGGGGTTTGTCACAAAACTGTAACCCCGACCTTTGGGTGGGGGTGGCGATCCCTGAAATGGCGTGGCGCGGCTGCCACAGGTAGCGGGCATGGCACCCTGTCAGGCGCGGCACTGGTCAGGGCGGCCACTTGCCCTTATGGTCCGCCCCGCCTTTCCCGCCACCTTCCACGCGCCAGGGCCGACCAACATGATCCCCCGCTACTCCCGCCCCGAAATGACCCGCATCTGGGACCCGGAGAACCGGTTCCGCATCTGGTTCGAGATTGAAGCCCATGCCTGCGACGCGCAGGCCAAGCTGGGCGTGATCCCGGCAGACGCCGCCAAGGCCGTGTGGGATCGGGGCGCCTGGGAGATCGACCGCATTGACGAGATCGAGCGCGAGACCAAGCATGACGTCATCGCCTTCCTGACCAACCTGGCCGAACATGTCGGGCCGGAGGCACGCTTCGTCCACCAGGGCATGACCAGCTCCGACGTGCTGGATACCTGTCTGGCGGTGCAGATGACGCAGGCTGCCGACTTGCTGCTGGCTGACCTGGACAAGTTGCTGGACGCCCTGAAGCGCCGCGCGCTGGAACATAAATATACGGCCACCATTGGCCGCAGCCACGGCATCCATGCCGAACCGACGACGTTCGGCGTGAAGCTGGCCGGCCACTACGCCGCCTTTGCCCGCAACAAGGCGCGCCTGCTGGCCGCCCGGGCCGAGATTGCCACCTGCGCCATCTCCGGCGCCGTCGGCACCTTCGCCAATATCGACCCGTTCGTGGAAGAATATGTGGCCGAAAAGCTGGGCCTGAGCGTGGAGCCGCATTCCACCCAGGTGATCCCGCGCGACCGCCATGCCATGTTCTTCGCGACCCTGGGCGTGATCGCCGCCAGCCTGGACAATCTGGCGACCGAAGTCCGCCACCTGCAGCGGTCCGAAGTGCGCGAGGCTGAAGAGTATTTCTCGCCCGGCCAGAAGGGCAGCAGCGCCATGCCGCACAAGCGCAACCCGGTGCTGTCGGAGAACCTGTCCGGCCTGAGCCGTATTGTGCGCGGCTATGTCACCCCGGCGCTGGAGAATGTCACCCTGTGGCATGAGCGCGATATCTCGCACTCCTCCGTGGAGCGCATGATCGGCCCCGACGCCACCGTGACCTTGGATTTCGCCCTGGTCCGTGCCACCGGCATGATCGACAAGCTGGTGGTCTATCCGGAAAACCTCCAGAAGAACCTGGACATGCTGGGCGGCCTGCATAATTCACAGCGCATGCTGCTGGCTCTGACCCAGGCGGGGATGAGCCGCGAAGACGCCTATCGCGCCGTACAGCGCAATGCCATGCCGGTCTGGCTGGAAGGCAAGGATTTCCGCACCATGCTGAAATCCGACGCCGAGGTGATGAAGCACCTGACGGAGGCGGCCATCGACGACGCCTTCGACCTGGGCTACCACACCAAGCATGTGGACACGATCTTCCGCCGCGTGTTTGGCGAGTGACCGGAGGCACCGGCGGCAGACATGCCGGCGGCCTGACACTTCTGTAAGATTGAGGCCCCCGCACGACGCCAGTGCGGGGGCCTTTTTCTTGGGCTCAGGCTGCCGTGAACGGTGGGGGCTGTCTGAGATTTAGAGGGTGTTTCTTGCCATCCCTTTGAAATTCCCGAATTGCCTTTGGGGGTGAAAGGCAGCGACCAGGAACCCCATGCCAATGCATGACAGGATTGCATCACGCCGTTCGGGGATTGGGCGGCACTGTTGGGGCAAACGTCCATTGGCGGACAGTCCGGCACCCGTCCCTGTTCATTTTCGGACAATCATCGCTATGGCCCCGTCATCGATCCGCCATCATTTGGCTTCCCATGTCACTTTATAGCCAAATTTGCTCTCAATATGCCCGTATATTTTCCAGAACACGGCAAAATACCGGTTGGCACACCATTTGCTGATACAGGGTCATCGAAAGACACGAACCCACGGAGATGAAGATGACCAGCCTGACGAACCAGATCGAAGCCGCCGATGACAACATCGTGGAAAGCTTCTTCGCCTCGCTGCCGACCGCCGCCGACATGATCGAAGCGGTCGCCGTTCTGGCCATCGGCGCCCTGATGACGCTCAGCCTGCATGTGATGCTGTAAGCCGGCGATACCTTCCCCCCGACATTATCGAGATCAAGGAGAAACCCCATGTCCGCCTATATCAACGCCGCCGCCCATGACGCTGATGAAGTCCTGTCCGGTTTCGGTGCCTTCCTGAAGGACGGTGTCAGCGCGATCGAAGCCGCCACGGTCCTGTCCGTCGCCGCCTTCATCGCGATGGTCCTGAATACGCTGCTTTGACACGCGGTTCAGGATCAGGAATTCATTGAAGTGTGACCCAGCCTCAATGCCGGGTCTGGCCCAGAACCCAGGATCCGACGATGGCCGCACTTGATACGGCCTCCGCTTCCGGGTGGTGCCACTGATAGACCGCCATGGCGACGTCCAGGCAATGCGTATCCGGCACACCACGCGACCGCATTTCGCGATAGGCGCGGGTGACGGCGGAACGGCAGCAATCGCCACTGCCCGCCGCCGGATGATCCGCACAGGGCTGGCCCAGAAATTCCTTGGGAATATCCCGGCCCATCGGGTCAGACCTTGGAGCCGTGGCCGCCGGGAACATAAGTCCGCTCCACGATGGGACGGTCCTTGCGCACCCCATACAGTTCCAGGCGATGGCCGATCAGGCGATAGCCCAGCTCGTCGGCGATCTTCTCCTTGATCTTCTCCAGTTCTTCGCTGGAAAACTCCACCACGTCGCCCGTCTGCACATCGATGAGATGATGGTGATGTTCCTCGCGCGCCTCTTCATAGCGGGCGCGGCCATCGCCGAAATCCAGCCGTTCGATGACATTGGCCTCCTCGAACAGGCGCACGGTGCGATAGACGGTGGCGATGGAGATATGCGGATCAATCTCCACGGCCCGCCGGTAAACCTGCTCGACATCCGGATGGTCTTGGCTGTCCGACAGCACGCGGCTGATGACGCGGCGCTGTTCAGTCATCTTCAGGCCCTTCTGGACGCAAAGCTGTTCGAGGCGGGATGGCATGTCCGTCGTCTCCGATCCGGTTCTCATGGCGAATTATCCGCCAACATATGGACCATCCCGGGCGCCAAGGCGAGGGGGATGGACATACTCATTCGATAAATCCGCCTTATACCTGCGTCAAGGCCGCCTGTTCACGGCCCAGCAGCCGCAGCAGCGCCGTTAGCTGTACCGGGGTCAGCCGCGCAATATCGCGCGCCAGAAGGTTGGCGATCAGCGTATGGTCGGGTGTCAGACCCGCCGTATCCACGGTGACACGGGGATCAGAAAGGGCGGCCAGCCGCTCCACCTCCTCCGCCGCGTCCCAGATCAGCCCGAAATAGGTGCAGATCTGGCGCAGCAGCATGGGTGACGGCAGACCCTTATGCCCATGTTCCAGCGCGGACAGGTAAGCCGAAGAGATTTCAAGCTCATCCGCCATCTGCTTCAGGCTGACTCCCTTTTCGGCGCGGAGCTGGCGGACGCGGTTGCCAAATGGGGTCATGGGTACCGAACGGAACGACGGGATCAGGGAGCCGTAGCATAATGGTCGAAGTGGTGGGCGCAAAGCCCCGGCTTTCCTGCTTCCTTTTACGCATCTTTCCTTATTGCGAGTCGATAGGTGCTTGACGCGACCGGCCCCGCCTCTTACAACCTCGCCCCTTTTGCCGGATTGAAGGGTTCAGGATCATGGTGGCGTGCGGGCTGGATTTCGGCACCTCCAATTCCACGCTTGGCGTGGCGGATGAGGCGGGCAGCCGCATGCTGGCGCTGGAAGGCGACCATGAGACGCTGCCCAGCGCCATTTTCTTCGATTTCGAGACCCACCGCCCCGCCTTTGGCCGCGCGGCCATCAATGCCTATGTGGCGGGTGGCGACGGGCGCCTGATGCGATCCATCAAATCCGTTCTGGGCACCAGCCTGATTGATGAGGAGACGCTGCTGGGCCGCCGCCGCGTGGGCTTCCGTGAGGTCATCGGCCTGGTCATTCGCCATATCAAGGATGAGGGTGAGCGGCGTTGCGGCCAGGAACTGACCCATGTCGTCCATGGCCGCCCGGTGCATTTCGTGGATGGCGATGACGCCGCCGACCAGCGGGCGGAAAACGCCCTGGCCGACATTGCGCGGTCCAGCGGCTTCAAGGATGTCAGCTTCCAGTATGAGCCGATCGCGGCGGCGCTGGCCTATGAGGCGCAGATCAATGCTGAACAGATTGCCCTGATCGCCGATATCGGCGGTGGCACGTCGGACTTTTCCATCGTACGCATTGGGCCGGACCGGGCACGGCGGGCGGAACGTGCCGATGACATCCTGGCCAATGACGGTCTGCGCATCGGCGGTACCGATTTCGACCGGCTGTTGAGCCTGGAGGCGGTGATGCCGCATCTGGGCTAC
Source organism: Niveispirillum sp. (assembly GCA_016463045.1). Lineage (GTDB taxonomy): Bacteria > Pseudomonadota > Alphaproteobacteria > Azospirillales > Azospirillaceae > Niveispirillum. Next base: position 247 of record JAEMSB010000202.1, on the reverse strand, counting down.
CGCTCCCCCCTGCTGCGCCAGGGGCTGCTGACGCCCAACCATCTTTATGTCGATCTGGCCACCTGGGCCAAGATCAACTTCCTCTATAGCCCCGCCGTCCTGACCGATGTCGAACGGCTGGTGAAGGAGGCAATGCACCCACAATTGATCCGCCGGTTGGTCACGGTGCTGGAGGACCATCTGGGCCATGCGCTGGCCATGAAGGTCGAAGAGGCAAAGATCGCCCTGTCGGGATCGAACACCCACG
>JAEMSB010000697.1 GCA_016463045.1 Niveispirillum sp. | reverse complement strand
CCCACGTTCGTGGGCGAGGGGCGGAAGTTGGGTGTGAGCCTTGTTTCGCCCCTCGCCCGCCTGGCGGGAGAGGGAGGGGCCCGAACGCGGTAGCGTTGGGGAGGGTGAGGGAGCGACGGTGGCGGTTTAGAACTTCGTCGCCACCGACATCTTCACGTTACGCCCGAAGATCGGGCGGCCCATGAACACGCCGCTATTGTTGGCGCCGCCGATGATGCGGGCATTGCCCTCGGTCAGGCCCAACTCGTCCGTCAGGTTGGTGCCCGACAGCATGACCGTCACGTCATCGCCGATATCGGCGGAGATGCCGGCATCGATGGTGTCGAAGCTGGGCAGGCGCTGGGCATTTTCCACATCGGCCCAACGTGCGCCGGTATAGTTGTAGCTGGCGAAGAAGCGCAGCTTGCCCCAATCCATCGGCACGTCATAAGACGGCGAGAAGGTGAACTGGATCTTCGGCTGGCGCTGCACCTGATTGCCGCTATTGGGGCCGAAATCCTTGAACTCACCCTTCTGGTAATTACCGCGCAGGGCAAGGTTCAGGTTTTCGACCGGCATGACCATCAGTTCGAATTCCACGCCATAGGCCTTGGAACCGCCGATACGGGTCAGCTGCGTCTGCGACCCGTCCGGGTTGATGATGAACTGCTGGAAGGGCAGGCCTTCAAACTTGTTATGGAAGAAGGTGACATAGGCGGCGTAGTCGGACGTGCGGGTCTTCAGACCAACTTCCTGCTGATCGATCTTCTGCATCTGGTCCTGGCCGTCACGCAGATTGTCGAATTGCGGGAACTTGAAGCCGCTGTTCAGGCGGCCGAACACAGACAGGTCGCCCGTCAGGTAGTAGTTCACGCCCGCCGTCCAGGAGGTTTCCGTGTTGGAATAGTCCAGCGTACGGAAGGAGCCGTTCAGGACCGATGTGGCGTTGTTGGCCAAGGTCAGCGGATTGCCGTCCAGGTCCATGGTCGATACATTTTCCAGCGTCGCATTGACCTTCTGCCGTTCGACGCGGCCACCGATATCGATGCGCAGATCGTCGGTGAGCGCCCATTCATCGGCGATGAAGGCGGCGATGTTCTGGCCATTATAGCTGGCATTCACATCGAAGAAGGAGGTGCCGACAAAGCCGTTGCGGGTGACCCGCGCGCCGTTATTGAGCGACAGGTTGATCAGTTTGGCATTGGGCGTGGCCGTCATCAGGACGTTGTTGCCCAGGTACCAGAGATCCTTGGACGAATAATCGGCAAAATAGGCGCCGATGGTGATGGTATTGCCGTCAAAGATCTCGCGGCTGAAACGGATATCGTCGGTGAAGCTTTCGATATCCTTGTCCACCGACCAGAGGCCAGCGGTGATCACCTGCATGTTCAGGTCGGTGATGGCGGCCCCGCCATTGGCGAAGCTGGCAGAACCCGCCGTCGCGGTGCGCCCGGCGGCGGCGACAACGGCAGCATTGGCGTTGGCCGACGCGATCTGACCATTGATGAAGCTGCCCAGCGTCTGCGGGTTGGCACCCGTGAACAGGCCGCGTGTATCAGCCTGACGCTTTAGGTCGTTCATCTTATTGCTGACCGTCCATTCCCCGAAGGTCAGGTCGATCGTGTTGCCCACCACGGCCGCCTTCACACCACGGCCATCGGCGAAATCGCGGCGGATGGTGCCGGGCGTGGCGCCGGGGGTGACCTCCAGCACGACATTGCGCAACTCATTGCCCAGGAAGGTGCCCTTGCCGGCATCAAAGCCCGGAAACTCCTTGATGGTCTTGCCATTGTTCGACGAGAGCAGCGGGATGGCCGTGTAGAAGGCGTTCTTGTCGTCGGTATAACGACCGTAGAAGGTAACCTCGCCGTTTTCCAGGACCTTGGTGATGTTGCCACTGACCTGACCGCCGCGATCGGCGGGGAATTCGGTGTCGCGGATACCGTCCGACGTGCGGTAGAAACCGCCGACCGAGAACAGCAGATCCTTATCCAGGGCGCCCTGGTAATAGGTATCGAAACGGTACAGGCCTTCATCCCCCACGGTCAGCTTCAGGCTGCCTTCGGGGTCTTCCTTGCCCTTGCGCTGGATGAAGTTGATGGTGGCGCCGGGCTGACCATTGGAGAAGATGGGCGATGGGCCGCCGCGCAGCACCTCCACTGCCGCCAC
>JAEMSB010000696.1:1901-2150 GCA_016463045.1 Niveispirillum sp. | reverse complement strand
GAATGGCATCGGTGGTAATCTTGGTGCCGCCGCCAAGGATGGTGCTCTTGGCGGCTTCATCGGCGGCGCGGGCTGCTTCGGCGTGGCTCAGGCCCTTGGCGGCATCGGCGACCTTGGACCACGCCAAACGTGGCGTCTGGAACGCGGCCAGCCGATTACGCATCAGCCGTTCCAGCAGGCCCGCATCCGGCAGATCATATTCGATCACATCGTCGAACCGGCGGAACAGGGCGCGATCCAGCAGGTCCG
>JAEMSB010000696.1:0-1891 GCA_016463045.1 Niveispirillum sp. | reverse complement strand
GGGTAATTGGTGGCGGCGATGATCAGGCTGTCGCTGTCATCCTGTTCCAGGAATTGCAGGAAGGAATTCAAAACCCGGCGGATTTCGCCGACGTCATTCTCACTCGACCGCTTGGCACCGATGGCGTCAAACTCGTCGAACAGATAGACGCCACGGGTCATCCGCATGGCATCGAATACCAACCGCAACTTCCCCGCCGTATCCCCCATGAATTTGGAGATCAGGCTATCCAGCACCACGGTGAACAGGGGCAGGTGCAGTTCACCCGCCAGCGCCGCCGCCGTCATGGTCTTGCCCGCCCCCGGCGGCCCCACCAGCAGCAGCTTGCGGCGCGGCGAGAGGCCATGGTTGCGCAATACGCTTTGCTGAGTCTGCTCCAACAGGGTACGGCGCAGGCGCGTTTCGGTCTCTTCCGTCAGCACCATGCTGGCCAGCCGCACGTCGGAATAACGCACGGTCAGCAGGTTGGCCAATTCCCCCTTGGCCTGAACCAGCGGGACCGGGGAAGCGCGCTTGGGCACCACTGCCGACCGGCGCTCCTTGGCATGGTCGATCAACTCGCGCAGTTCCTGCGCCAGCTTGCCATGACCCTGCCGCGCCTCGTGCGCTGCCAACTGCATGGCCACGGTGAGGAAATGATCCTCATCCCCTTGTATGTGGCTCTTCAACAGAGCGACGATGTGGCGGGCCGTGGTCATGATACTGCGTTCCGGGGATCGCTCCCCCCTTCTGGTTCCGTCCCCTCCGCCGTGCCGCGAAGGTACACCTTATGTGTCCCTCCAAGATACGGTCGGCCAGGGGATTACGCCAGCACCAGCCTTGGTTCGCCGGTGAATTCGTACTCAAACGCCGCCCGCCCCCTATGCTCCGCAGACTGTCTGTTGGTCAGGCCGAAGCTGGAATGACGGGATTGGCGGGGTCATGGGGGCCGGGCACGAGACCGGCGGAAACGACACCCGCTGCCCCGAAAACGTGCTTCGCCTGATCGTCAAAGAAGATATGGGCGCCGAAGGCCTTCAGGATGGGAGCCTTTGCGTGTGTACCGACGAAATGCGCCTCATCAGCGGGTGTTCCCCAAGCCCGCAGCGTGTGGACAACGCGCGCATGGGCCGGTGCATTCCTGGCGGTGACGATGGCGATGCGCACACGGCTGGTAAATTCATCATGCCCGACCTGACGGCGCAGAACCGACAGCTTGTGCAGGAAATTACCAAACGGCCCCCGGCTCATCGGTACCTGGGCGTTGTTGCGTTCATTGGTCAGAAACGCTGCCAGTCCCTGGGTGTTGTAGATAAGATCGGATTCGTCGCTGAACACGACCGCGTCGCCGTCCAGGGCAATGCGAACCTCGTCACCCGGTGCCTCACACTGTTCCGAAGGCGGTGCCCCCAGTTTGGCGGCGGCAGCCCCCGCCGCGACGGCCCCTCGTACATCCTCCTCCTCGTTGGACAGGAACAGGTCGATATTCCAGGCCTTGATGAAGGGGGCAACGGATCGCCCGCTGGTGAAGCTGCCGCGCTCGATCTTCAGCCCGTAATGTTCGATGGAATGGAAGGCACGCAGCGACAGGTCGGGGGAGTTTCTGGACATTACGATCACCTCCACCAGCCGTGGCGCGCCTTCCGGGTTCAAGGCGAGCAGGCGGCGAATGACCTCAAAGGCCGTTCCCTTTTCCAGGACCGTCTTTTCCCGCTCAAGCTGAAGTTTGATATAGGCGGCAACGCCCTCTTCCTGAAACACTCGGTGCTCTTCCTCCAGGTTGAACAGGGCGCGCGTGGAAACGCCGATGACCAAGGGTGGGGGCGGATCGACCTGGAGGACTTCACTGCTCATTCTTGATCCCTTGGGGGTTTAGCGTGGAGGGGCACGGCGACGGGGACCGCATCCGGGG
>JAEMSB010000201.1 GCA_016463045.1 Niveispirillum sp. | reverse complement strand
AGCATCAGCCGGGCGAAGGGATGATCGGTCGCCAGATCCATCACGGCGGTACGGAACATCCGCTCAACCTCTGTGCGCGGGGCCAGGAACCGGCCAGACCGGCGGGTGACGGCAATATTCTCCAACGCCGCCGGGCGGCGTTCGGCGTTGTAGCTGTCCAGCAGCCCCTGCGGCGCCTGACCGTTCAGGACCAGGGTCAGCTTCCAGGCCAGGTTTTCCGCATCCTGAATGCCGCTATTGCCGCCGCGCGCCCCGAACGGGCTTTTCACATGGGCGGCATCACCGGTGAAGAATACCCGTCCATGCCGGAAATCATCCATCAACTGCGTGCGGTAGGCATAAGCACCGACCCAGACCAGATCGAATTCCACATCCGGTCCCAACTGGTCGCGCAGCCGCGCTGCGGCCACCTCCGGTCGGCTGGCCTCATGCGGGTCGGTATTGGGCAGTATCTGGTAATCCATGCGCCAGACGCCATCGGCCATCAGATGCTGCCACACGGCCCGGTTCTCATTGAACGGCGCCTCTACCCAGGTCCAGCGTTCCACCGGCAGGTCCTTGCGGAACCGCACGTCGGAGATGCACCAGCGATCCTCCCCCAGTTCCCCCTTGGTATGCAGACCCAGGGCATGCCGGACGATGCTGGCATGGCCCGAGGCGTCGATCACCCAGTCGGCTTCCAGACTGTAGGAACCGTCGGGCGTTTCCACGGTCAGCACAGCGCCATCTTCATCCTGTCGGATGCCGGTCACCCGGTTCTTCCAGCGCAAATCCGTGCGGCCCAATTCCCGGATACGATCCACCAGGAACCATTCGACATAGAATTGCTGGATATTGATGAAGGGCGGCTGCGCCGACCGGCTGCCCACGGCCAGATCGAACCGGTACAGCGCGTCCTGGCCGCGCAGCACCTTGCCGACGGACCAGGTGACACCCTTGTCGCGGATGCGCGGGTAGATGCCCAGCCGGTCGAAAATCTCCAGGCTTTTCTGGGCGTAGCAGATGCCCCGGCTGGACGCGCCGCGCACGCCCACCGTGTCATCCTCGTCCAGGATAATGGCCGAAACGCCCCGGCTGGCAAGATCACAGGCCAGCGTAAGGCCGGCTAGACCGGCACCGACGATGACCACGGGATACCGGCCCCGGCCCGTTCCCGACAGTTCCGGTGGCGTTTCATAATCATAGACGGGCAGGTCATAGCCCGTGGGTGACAATCCGCTCACGTCCCCCTCCCGTTCCCTTGGCGCCGAGTGTGTCCCCGGTTCGATGGGCCAACTATGCGGATGGGAAAGAAAAACATCTGTCCCCCTTATGGGGGACATCGGCGGGGGCGGGAGAGATGGTGTCTATGCGGATACCGGCGGCAACAGTGCCGCACCCTGACGGACCAGCCGGGCAATGGCCGGGACAGGGGCCAGATATGTCCAGCAGAAATGGCGGGCAAGCCAGTTGATATCGGCCGGCGTTTCCGGGGTCGGCTTCATCATGGCCCCCCGCAGCAAGAGGCCCGCCCCCAACGTCCGGCCCAGCATGTCCAGGAAAGGCGTGGCACCAGCCAGCCGGTCGGCATCCGTCCGTTCCTTTTCCAGCAGCCAGTCGACCGTACCCGCAATGGCATCCAGCGCATCGGTCTGCAGCGGCGCGCAATCGCGCAGGGCCGGTTCATCTATGGCGGCCGCCGCGCCTGCATCCATGCGCAGTTCAGCCAGCAGGGCCCGGATGGCCGATCCACCGGCCTGCACAATCTTGCGCTGGACAAGGTCGATGGCCTGGATGCCGTTCGTCCCCTCATAGATGGCGGTGATGCGGACATCGCGAAGGTGCCGGGCCACGTCCGTCTCCTCCACATAGCCAGCACCGCCATGCACCTGGATGCAGGTGGAGGCGACATCGATGGCCGTGTCGCTGCAAAACGCCTTCACGACGGGCGTCAGCAGCGATGCGCGGTCAAGCGTGGCCTGACGCTGGTCGGCATCGCCGGCATTATGTGACCGGTCAATGGCCATTGCGGCGCTGTAGGCGATCAGCCGGATGGCCGTGGTCCGGGCGCGCATATCGGTCAGCATGCGGCGCACATCCGGGTGGGCCAGGATCGGGGCCGGCGCACCGCCACGGCTTGCACTGCCCTGAACCCGTTGCCGTGCGTAGGTTTCGGCAGCGTTCATCATGGTGAACATGCAGGAAAGCCCCTGATGCTCCCGCCCGATCAGCCAGCCGACGGCCCCCCCATGCTCCCCAAAGCCCATGGTACAGGTGGGTGACGCGTGCAGGCCCATCTTATGTTCGATGCCCAGGCAATGGACATCATTGCGTTGCCGCAGGTCGCCTGCCGCATCCGGCAGCCATTTCGGAACCAGAAACAGCGAAAGCCCCCTGCTGCCGGGCGCCCCATCGGGCAGGCGCGCCAGCACCAGATGCGCGATATTGTCGGTCAGATCATGGTCGCCATAGGTGATGAACATCTTCTGTCCGAACAGGCGGTAGCGGCCATCACCGGCCCGTTCCGCCCGCGTGCGGATCAGGTTCAGGTCCGATCCGGCCATCGGTTCGGTCAGGGCCATGGTGGCCATGCAGGTACCCACCGCCAGCGATGGTATCCAGGCGGCCTGCAAGGCCTCATCGCCATGGGTAAAGCAGCACCTCCATTGCGCCCTGGGTCAGCACAGGCGCCAACCCGAACGCCATACAGGCCGATGTCCAGGTCTCCATCAAGGGCGCGGCAACCGACAATGGAAGGCCAAGACCGCCCCATCGTTCCGGAACATCGACAAGGTTCCAGCCGCCTTCGACCCATTGGCGATAGAAAGCCACGAAGCCCGGTGGCATCGTCACCGTTCCATCGGCAAAGGCAGCACCGATCCGGTCCCCGACGGGATCAAGCGGACCCAGTTCCGTTTCCGCCAGCCGGGCCACCGGGGGAAGCAGATCGCACAGCAAGGCTTGATCCTCCGCCGGCGCGCCTGCGACCCGCAGAGCGAACAGCATGTCCTGCTGCGCGATCCGGAAATCCATCATTCTTTCCCTTCCAGTATAGGGTTCCAGTGCTTTGCGCCGGCGTTCAGATACGATCCGCGTGCCGCTTCCAGACACGCCGGAACACGGTCGCACGGATACGGCTGAACCGGCCCTGGTCGATATCGTAGAAAGCAAAGCTGTTGATGTACATCCGGTCGCCCTGGCGCATCGGTCCGGAGGTAAAGTCCGGCACATCAGTCACCGCCAGGAACTCGGATTCCAGTTCGGCGGCCAGCAAGGTCTCACTGGCAAAGCAATCCAGAACCGTGATGGTACGCCGGGTGACGCTGCGCACACCGGTATAGAAGCTGACAATTTCCGACCGCCCCCGCAATTCACGGCCATTGCCAATGGTCAGGCGGATATCGTCGGCATAGTAGGAACAGGCCGTTTCAAAATCACCCGCGTTAAAGGCGGCGATATAGCGGGCGAAGGCAGTGGTAGCATCGGCTGGGCTTGTGGATGGCTGTGTCATGGGGCGGCCCTGCACGGGGCCGAACGGATACGCTTGAAGCGACCGTCGGCGATGTCGATCATGGTGAAACTGGCCCAGGTCCGCGTCGCCCCCGTCGCCAGGGGATCGGTCGGATGCTCCCGCGCGCGCAGGGTCCACCGGATTTCCGCTGCGATCCGGCCCGGACGGTCGACATAGTTCAACAATTCCAGACGGGATGCGAAGCGGCGATGGAATGCCATCGCCGCTTCGCCCGACCGCAGATCAACCTGATCGTCGGTCATGTGCAGGTCAGGGGCATAGCAGGCGGCCACACCCTCCATATCGTCACGGTTAAGGGCGTCGACATAGAAGTCGAACCGCTGGCGCTGGCTGAAATCATTCATGGCCGCTGCTCCGCCGCACGGGTCACAGCACCGCGTAATAACGGAACAGCGAATGGTCGGGATCATCCTCCGGCTTCACCTTTGGCCGGCGCTGGCCCACGCCGACGATCACGGTGCGGTTCAGCCATTCATGCGGCCCATCGGGTGCGCGGAAATAGGGGGTGCAGCGGAAGTAGGATGTCAGCGGCGGGTAGCGGGGCCGTTGCAGGGGGCCATGCACATAACCCAGGTTGCGGATATAGATCAGCGCCCCGTCATCGGCCTGGATCATGTAATGCGCGTTCAGTTCGACCACGCCGTCGGCGCGGACCGCGGGCCAATCGGCGCCGCTGTGATCGACCAGTTTGCCGTTCAGGCGCGAGCCGCTGACGGTGCATCCCTCTCCGACCGAGGTATAGCCATGATTGGGACCGCCCGGATGGATCGGCCCCGTCATCCAGCGACGGTCGAAATTGATGCGGATATCGAACACATGCTCGTGCCGCAGGGCCAGCGGATGATCGTCATTCATGATCTTCTCCTCCCATGATTCATTGAGAAATCAATATTCCGGTCGATCGGCTCTTGCAAGAGGGTGATTTTGAATTATGATGATTAATCAATGAATGAAGGGCCATGCGGTCAGATGACCACCGGACAAGGCCGAAAAACAAGGGACGGAGACGGGCATGCCCGATAGTTTCGAATTGAAGATGCTGCCGGGCCGCGACCCGGCGACGAACCCCTATAAGCCGCCCCTGCCGCCAAAGGATTATGCACGGATCGTGGAAGATGGGCTGGTCTTCGAACGCAACCTGCCGGTCAGGATGCGCGATGGCGTGACCATCTATGTCGATCTCTATCGCCCGGAAGGGGCGGCGGGGGAGCGTGACCTACCCGTGCTGCTGGCCTGGAGCCCCTATGGCAAGCATGGCAAGGCCGCCAATCTTTGGCCGCCGGCAGGGATTGAGGATGGCTGGAACTCCCGCTACACAGCGTTTGAGGCGCCGGACCCCGCCTATTGGTGCCGCCATGGCTACGCCATCTGCTATCCCGACCCGCGCGGTGCCTGGCTTTCCGAAGGGGAGCTTCGCCATAACGGCATTGGCGAGGGGGAGGATTGTTATGACCTGATCGAATGGCTGGGCGTGCAGCCCTGGTGCAACGGCAAGGTCGGTATGACGGGCGTGTCTTACCTCGCCTGCATCCAATATCTGGTCGCACCGCTGAAGCCGCCGCATCTGGCAGCCCTGAACCCGTGGGAGGGGTTTTCCGACTGGTACCGGGAATTCGCTTTCCATGGCGGCATACGCGAGACCAACTTTGTCGAACGCGCGACCATGAGCCTGAACTGGTCCACCACCCGCACCGAGGATACGGCGGGCAATGTGAAGGCGCATCCCTTGATCGATGCCTATTGGCGCAGCAAGGAACTGGACCTGGCGGCCATCGACCTGCCCACCTTCATCGTGGCCAGCTGGTCCGATCATGGCCTGCACACGCGCGGAACGCTTGAGGCGTATAAGCAGATATCGTCGGACCAGAAATGGCTGCTGGTGCATGGCCAGAAGAAGTGGCGGCATTATTACACGCCGGAAAATGTGGCCTTGCAGCGCCAGTTCTTTGACCAGTTCCTGAAAGGACAGGATGCGGGCGTCCTGCAATGGCCGCGCGTGCGTCTTCAGGTGCGGGAGGCCGCCAGCGAGGGGGCTTTCCGGAATGAAGCCGAGTGGCCCCTGGCCCGCACGCAGTATCAGCCGTTCTACCTGGATGTGACCGACGGCACGCTTGACCCCTCCCCACCCGTGCAGGAGGCGGAAACGAGGTACGATGCCCTGACCGGGCGCGCCAGCTTCAACATCGTGTTAGACAGGGAAACGGAGCTGACTGGCCATTTCAAGCTGCGCCTGTGGGTACTGGCGGATGGGGCCGACGACATGGACCTGTTTGTCGGATTGGACAAGATCGACCGATCGGGCAACCGCGTGCCCTTTACCTTCTATGCGCTCTATGATGACGGGCCGCTGGCGCTGGGCTGGCTGCGTGTTTCCCATCGGGAACTGGACATGGACAGGTCCACCCCCTGGCAGCCCGTTCACCGCCATGACCGGGAAGTGCCCCTGCCGGCAGGTACCCCAGTGCCGGTGGAGATCGAGATCTGGCCCACATCCGTGCGCTTCGCGGCGGGTGAGGGTCTGCGCCTGACGTTGCAGGGGCGCGACATCTATGACCAGGACCGCTATGGCTTGGCCTTTGCGCGGCATGAGGATCTACGCAATCGCGGACATCATGTCGTGAAAGCCGGGGGCGCCTATGATTCACACCTTCTGGTGCCCCTCATCCCCGTTGAATGAATACCGCTACCACCGTTACCACTGCGCTTGTGTCTGACAAGGAAACAACATGACCGAACCCCATCCCTTCGCCCCGCGCTTTGAATTCGCCTTCTCCATCGGCATCACGCTGACCAAGCCCCATTGGCTGCGTCCCACGACGATGGGGGCGACGCGCGCGGCCATCTATGCCGCCGACGGCACGGTTGAGGGGCCGGGCATCAAGGGACGCGTAGTACCGATGAGCGGCGGCGACTGGCCGCTGCTGCGCCCCGACGGTGTGATCGATTTTGATGCCCGTTATCTGCTGGAACTGGATGATGGCACGATCATCTATCTCCAGAACCGTGGCTATCGCTGGGCCTACACGCCGGAGGTGGCGGAACGCATGTCCCGCAACGAACCGGTGGACCCATCGGAATATTACATGCGCGTCTGCCCAAAATTCGACGTGCCGGCAGGCCCCTATGACTGGCTGGCCAAACATGTCTTTGTCGGTGTCGCCGAAAAAATCCCCGGCGCCAACCGCATCCACTATTTCAAACTTCTGTAGGAGATACAGCAGCACGGACATTTTCGCCAAGCGGGAGAGCAGGGCTTGACCGGTGGCGTCCCGTCGCCATTATCCGCTTACCCGGCGGGAGGCGGGGCAAGATGCCGAGGCGCAAGGATATATGGCGGTGCGGGCTGCTGACGCTGCCGGTCGGAGAGGTTCTGGCCGGCGAATTGGCACAGGCGCCGGTACACTGGCTGCCAGAAGAGCCGGCCTTCGCCTTCCTGGCCGACCCCTTTCCCTGGCGTGGACGGGATCACCTGCACATCTTCGCGGAACGATATGACTATGCAACGCGGCACGGGACCATCGACATTCTGACACTGGACGAGGGGTTCCGAGTGGCAGACCGTCGCCCCTGCCTGCGGGAGGATTGGCACCTGTCCTATCCACAGGTCTTCGATGCAGATGGCTCCACCTGGATGCTGCCGGAGGCGTACCGGTCCGGCGGTCTGCATCTTTATCGTATGGACAAGGGACCGGTGGATTGGGTGCGGGAGGTGGAGATCAGGCTGGATTGCGTGCCTGTTGACGCCACCCCGCTATGGCATGATGGGCGCTGGTGGCTGTTCTATTCCCCCGCTGTCAGCAAAGTGACCAAGCTGGGGCATCTGCATGTCGCCTGGGCGGAACAGCTGACAGGACCCTGGTACCCGCATCCGGGCAACCCTGTGCGGATCGACCGCGCATCTGCCCGTCCCGGCGGTACTGCCCTTGTCATGGGGGGGCGTATCATGCTGCCGGTGCAGGATTGCACCCGCACCTATGGCGGTGCCATCCGCCCCCTCTGGATCGACCGACTGGACGAGGCGGAATTTGCTGCCAGCGCCGGAGAGGCGCTGGACCTGCCCGCATCCGCCGGCATCTATCGCGACGGTATGCATACCCTTAGCACCGGGGGCGGTGTCACCCTGATCGATGTGAAATATATTGACCGGTCCTTGGTGGGCCTGTGGCTGGATGTCAGACGGACCCTGGGGCGATCCTTCGCATGATAGTAAGGCCCGTCTCCCGGAACCGGTCCGGGGAGAAACGGTCCATTATGCGTGCACGTGCTGCCAGCCCCATCGCCTGCAAACCGCCGGGATCAGACAGAATGCTACCCAGCAGGCGGGCCAGCGCGTCGGCATCGCCCGGCGGCACGG
>JAEMSB010000695.1 GCA_016463045.1 Niveispirillum sp. | reverse complement strand
ATATCCCCGATGGCGACATTGCGGGGTTGGCCCCGGAGGTGGCGCGGTTTGAGCCGTGGCGGGCGCTGGCCGGCGGGGCGGATGGGTTGGACCCCTATCGCCATCTGGTGCGGGTACTGCCGCCGCTGCTGTCGCCCGGCGGGCTGCTGGGGTTCGAACATGGGGCCGACCAGGGGCCGGCGGTGGCGGACCTGATGCGCGGCGCCGGCTTTGGCGATGTCGTCAGCTTGCGCGACCTGGGCGGACGCGACCGGGTGGCAATGGGGCGGGGTTCTGACCGCGATTGACGGCGGTGTCGGACGCTCCCTATCCTCCCCCTCCCCAGACAGGCCGGCGGATGCGCACGGCGGATCGGTGAAGGAGGGGGAGGAAATGTTCAGCCATGTCATTCTCGGTGCCAATGATATCGAGGCATCGAAGGCTTTCTATGATGCGACCCTGGCGGCGCTGGGCATTGCGCCCGGCACTTACGATCCCAAGGGCCGGGTCTTTTATCGCACGCCCACGGGCGTTCTGGGCCTGACCAAGCCCCTCAATGGCGAGCCGGCCACCGGTGCCAATGGCGGCACCATCGGGTTCGGTGCCAAGTCGCCCGAAGAGGTGGATGCCTGGCACGCAGCCGGCATCGCCAATGGCGGCACCACCTGTGAGGACCCGCCCGGCCTGCGCACCATGGGCGAGATGAAGCTGTACCTGGCCTATCTGCGCGATCCGGCGGGCAACAAGCTGTGTGGTCTGTACCGCGTTCCGGCCTGATCGGCAGGTGGCGGGACGGCAACGCGGCAGGTGGAAGGCGAATTCGTCTTCCACCTGTTACGCATCCGTAAAAAACCCTTGGAATGCAAGGCGACTATCGCTAGGGTCCGGTTCGGACGGCAGAAGCGCGTGGGGCGCCTGCCGTGGCAAAGCCCTCGGACCGGGGCTTATGCGTCCCAGGGCCAAGGCGATCAAACGCCGCCCGAACAGGTCAAGGCCGATAAAAACGGATAAGACGGGACGGCATGGTGTCCGGGGGCTTCGATAACCAGGGGCCGAGCATATAGCGAATGAGACAGGGACCCAATAATCAGCAGCAGCGGCGTCGTGGCCGCGGTGGCAATGGCGGTGGTGGTAACGGCGGTGGCAATAATGGTGGCGGCGGTAATCGCCGTCAGAACATGCCGCTGCGTCACCAGAATTTCGACAGCAGCGGCCCGGATGTCCGCATCCGCGGCAACGCCTTCCAGGTCTATGAAAAGTACCAGGCGCTGGCGCGTGATGCCCATACGTCCGGCGACCGGGTGGCGGCGGAGAACTATCTCCAGCATGCCGAGCATTATTACCGCATCATCTGCCAGATCAACGAACAGGAAGGCCGCGCCCGCCAGCATGTGCCGCGCTATGACGGCGATGAGGGCGAAGGCGGCGATGACGGCATGGGCGATGGCGATCCCGGCGAAAGCGATCAGCCGGCGGCGTGATCCAAGGGGGCCGCACTTGGCCCCCGCTGCCGCTTCTGTCATCCTGGCGTCCCGTCACCTGAAGGGACGCATCCGGCATGGCGCAGACGCGGTCGGCCTGGGATCAGGCTGTCGATGACTGGCTTTCATCGCTTCCGGGCCTGCTGACGGCACCGGAATCGGTGCTGTGGTGGCCGGGTCTGGCCGTCGGTCTGATCGGGGCCGTCTGGTTCGGGCGTGACCGCGCACTGTGGGGGCGGGCCGCCGATTACTGGCGCGAACTGCCCATCGATGCCGGATGCTTCATTGCCAATTCGGCCCTGCCATTTCTGCTGTCGCCCTTGCTGTTCGCCCTGTCGCTGATCGCCAGCCAGGGGGCGTCGGCCTTTGCCGGGGTGTTGATCGGCGGCGGGGCCACGGACATTCCGGATTGGCCGCTGCTGTTGCTGGCCGCCCTTGCCGCCTTTGTGGCGGGCGATTTCGCGCTTTACTGGACCCACCGGCTTTTCCATGCGGTACCGCTGCTCTGGCGCAGCCACCGGCTGCACCATGCCCCGCCCGTCCTGACGCCCCTGACCGCCTTTCGCTTTTGGCCGTGGGAGCAGGTGGTGCATCTGTCGGGCAATATGATCGGCCAGGGGTTGGGGTTGGGGCTGGTTGCCGGATTGGCGGGGACGCAGGTGCCGGCCCTGACGGTGTGGGGCGTCAATATC
>JAEMSB010000694.1 GCA_016463045.1 Niveispirillum sp. | reverse complement strand
TCCTGGGCGGATTACGACACGACGAAGCTGTCGCCGGGCGGCGCTATCTTCGACCGGGGGGCGAAGTCTCTCACCCTGTCGCCGGAAATCCGTCAGGTCCTGGAAATCCAGGCCGACCGCGTGACGCCGACGGAGCTGATGCGTGCCGTCCTGCGCGCCAAGGTGGAGCTGCTATGGCTGGGCGGTATCGGCACCTATGTGAAGTCGTCGGACGAGACCAACGCCGATGCCGGCGACAAGGCCAATGACCCGATCCGCCTGAATGGCCGCGAGTTGCGGGCCAAGGTGGTGGGCGAGGGTGCGAACCTTGGCTTCACCCAGCGCGGCCGTATCGAGGCGGCGCAGGCCGGTGTCTCGATCAATACCGACGCCATCGACAATTCCGCCGGCGTGGACACCTCTGATCATGAGGTGAATATCAAGATCCTGCTGCGCGACGTCATGGATGGCGGCGGCATGACGCGTGAACAGCGCGATGTGCTGCTGGCCCAGATGACGGACGAGGTGGCGGATCTGGTGCTGGCCGATAATTACAAGCAGACCCAGGCCCTGACCATCGCCCAGGCCATTTCGGTGGAAACGCTGGAAGATCAGGCCCGGTTCGCCCGCACCATGGAAAAGGCCGGCAAGCTGTCCCGCGCCATCGAGTTCCTGCCCGATGACGAGGAGATCGCTGCCCGTGTCAACGCCAAGCGCGGCCTGACCCGCCCGGAAACGGCGGTGCTGCTGGCCTATGCCAAGATCGACCTCTATGACCAGCTGCTGGCGTCCGACCTGCCGGAGGACAAGAGTGTCGAACGCGATCTGATGCGCTACTTCCCCAAGCCGTTGCAGGAGAAGTTCCCCGACGCTTTGGGGCGGCATCAGTTGCGGCGGGAGATCATCTGCACCGCCGTCACCAACGGCATGGTCAACCGCGTCGGCCCCACCTTTACCTGGGAAATGGTCGAACAGACGGGCCGCCGCGAGGGCGATGTGGCCCGCGCCTATCTGATCGTGCGTGACGCATTCGGCCTGCGCCGGCTGTGGGACGCGGTTGAGGCGTTGGATACCAAGGTGCCGGCGGCGGTGCAGACGGCCATGATGCTGTACACGGGCCGCCTGATGCGCCGGGCTGTGCCCTGGGTCCTGGCCCATGGCAGCTACCCGCTGGATATCGCGGCGGAAGTGGCGCGTCTGGCCCCCGTGGTGGAGGAACTGACGGGTCACCTGCCCGATATCCTGTCGCCGTCGGCCCTGAAATGGCTGGCGGAGACTGCGGGCAACTGGTCCAAGGATGGGGTGCCGGGCGACCTTGCCCGCCGCGTCTCGGCCCTGCCGCTGCTGGCGGCCAGCACCGACATCGCGGAAATCGCGGTTGAGGCCAACCGCGACCCGTCGGACGTGGCCAACCTTTATTTCGACCTGGGCGACCGCCTGGGCCTGGAATATCTGCGGGCCCGCACGGCAGAGGTGAAGGCCGAGAACCACTGGCAGCGCCAGGCGGTGGCGGCCTCGCTGGATGATCTGTTCAACTTGCAGGCCCGCCTGACGGCGCGCGTGCTGGTGCAGGTCCAGGGCGGCGGCGACCTGTTTGAGGCCTGGGCGGCACACCGCACCGGCCCGCTGGAGCGGATCAACAGCCTGCTGGCCGACCTGCGCGGTGTGGCGGCGCTGGACATCGCCATGCTGGCGGTGGCGGGGCGGCAGCTCCGTGGGTTGCTGGCGGGGTAAGCCTTGGACGGACGTCGCATGCGCTGAGACTTATACGACCTACGACGAACCGTAGGTCGTATAAGGCCCAACGGGCCGCATGCGACGTCACCCGCGCTTGGGCGCCGGACGTGTGGCGACGAACAGCGCCGTGCAGCAAAGGATGATGCCGACAATCACGGGCACCCAGGTGCCTTTTGCCGTGAAGAACACCACGACCCAGGACAGGGCCATCACCGTCACCGCCGCGATCTTCGCCCGGGTCGGGATGGCCCTTTGTTCATGCCAGTCGCGCAGCATCGGTCCCCAGCGCGGATGGTCCAGCAGCTTCTGCGCCTTTTCCGGATGCGAACGGAAATAGGCCCACAGCGCCACCAGCAGAAACGGCGTCGTCGGCAGAACCGGCAGCACCGTCCCCGCCATGGCCAAGCCCACGCAGACATAGCCCAGCGCGATATAG
>JAEMSB010000693.1 GCA_016463045.1 Niveispirillum sp. | reverse complement strand
GATGGGGGATAATTGTCCCACTTCGCGCAGGGAGAAAGCCAACGCCTGCAGCTCCGAACCCCCTGCCCTCTCCCCGGCCGCTCAACGCGCCCTGCAATGGTTGACCGGCGAACCCTACGCCGTGCGCGCCAAATGGTTCCGCAAGGCCCAGACCTTGGGCGCGCCTGACATGCGCGCCGCCACCGCGCCGGAGAATATCGGCCGCTGGGTCGGGCTGGTCGCGGATGAGGTGGTGAAGGGCTTGCGGGTTTAAGGTCGGCCCAAAATTCTGACTGAAGACCTGAACGTAGCGCGGATTAGCGTAGCGTAATCCGCGGAAACGCCGTCGTCGCTCCGCGGATTACGGCTTACGCCTAATCCGCGCTACGCAGCCGACGCCCAGTACAATTGATCATGGTGTGACGTTGGATCACCCCGCCAGTAACGTCTCCAACTGCTGTGCATAGTCCGCCAACCGCGCCTTCAGCGCCTCCAGCTTGGCCCGCTCATCGGCGCGCAGCTTTGCCACACCCTTGTCCGCTACCGCCTCGATCCCCGCCGACAAGCTCTCCTCCAGCTTGGGCAAACCGGCGATGAATTTCTTCGCTGTAACATTTCTCACGGGTGCTTTCGTCGTGGCCGGATCACCGGCCCGTTGCAGCTTGGCACGGTATTCCCGGGCCTCCCGTGCCGTCAGCTCGCCCTTCTTGACCTTGAGCCATAGGCTCAATTGGTCAACCTCCTCCATGCGCGCCAGTTCCAGCAGAACCGCCTTGGGCACGTCATTGTGTGATGTCACACAATCGGACCGGATGCTGGCATGCAGGCGCAGCAGGGTCAGGGTGGTATTCACCTCGGTCCGCGACCGGCCCAGCAGGTCGCCCACCGCCTCCTGATTATATTCATGCGTCTCGATCAGGCGACGGATACCCTCGGCCTCTTCGACGGGCGACAGATCTACGCGCTGCAAATTCTCGATCAGGGCGATCTGATCGGTATTGGCATCGGTGGGGAGGATATGGGCCATGATCTTGGTCAGGCCATCCCCGCCGCCCGCCAGCGCCGCTCACCCGCCACCAACATGAAGCGCTTCGGCTCCGTGGGATGGGCCTGCACCAGGATGGGGGATAATTGTCCCACTTCGCGCAGGGAGAAAGCCAACGCCTGCAGCTCCTCCTCATCAAAATGCCGGCGCGGTTGATTGGGATTTGGCTCAATGTCGGTCAGGCGCAGCAGCACCGTATCGCGTAAGCCCTCCGCCGTACCGAAGATCAGATCGGCGCCTGGCCGGTCCAGACTGTCCCCGATGGATTTCGCCACTGCCGCCGGCTGTTGCCCGGCCGGCTTGCGCCAGTTCTTAACCATTGACGATCTCCTGCGCCAGGGTGCGGTAAACCCCGATCGGGTGGCTCTTGGGCAGCATTTTCAGCGGGACGGCGCCGGCATAGGTGGCCTGGTCGATCTCGGTCGATCGCGGCACCGGCTGGAAGATGCGGGCCTTGTCGCCCAGGCTTTCCTGCAGGTCCGACAGCACCTGCTGCTCCACCGCGAAATTGCGATTGAACATGGTGGGCAGTACGCCCAGCACCTTCAGGCTGGGATTCTGCCGCCGCTGGATCTTCGATACTGTGTCAAAAATCAAGGGGATGCCGCGCACATCATAGCGGCTGGCCTTGGTCGGGATCAGCAGATAATCGGCGGCGATCAGGGCGGTGACGGTGATCAGGGCCAGTTCGGGCGGGCAGTCGATGACGATGTAATCATAATCGCGCAGCACCTCCGACAGCTTCTCGCGTAGCACATAGCGCCCGTCATCGGGGTCGAGCAGGATCTTGATCTGCGCCTCTGCCAGGGCAATAGTACAGGGCAGCATGTCATAGCCGTCGCACTTCACGATGGCCTGATGGATGCCCGTCTGCCCGAACAGCACATCCTCCAGCCCGCCCTTGCGGTCCTGCACCTCTAGCGGGTCAAGGCCCGATCCCTCGGTGGCCGTGGCCTGCTGGTCGGCATCGACGATCAGCACCTTCTTGCCCAGCTCCCCCAGCGCATAGCCCAGGTTCAGGGTTGTGGTGGTCTTGCCCACGCCACCCTTCTGGTTGGCGACGGCGATGATGCAGGCCGTGCGTTGGCTGGCGGCGGCCAGGAACTCCGCTACCCGCACCGGCAGTCG
>JAEMSB010000200.1 GCA_016463045.1 Niveispirillum sp. | reverse complement strand
GGTGGCGGAGATTGTGGTGACGGGCCGGCGTGACGGGGTGCCGGCCTATGAACGCGCCTACGGCCCCACCATTGTCGACGCCGCCACCCTTGCCACCGCACCACAGCGGCGGTTGGACGAGGCGTTGCGCGCCGTGCCCGGCTTCGGCCTGTTCCGGCGGTCGGGATCGCGCACCGCCAACCCCACGGCGCAGGGTGTTTCCCTGCGCGGCATCGGCCCCAATGGGGCGGGCCGCACCCTGGTGCTGGTCGATGGTGTGCCGGTGAATGACCCGTTCGGCGGCTGGGTCTACTGGTCGCGCCTGCCCACGTCGTCGGTGGACAGCGTCGCGATCACGCGCGGCGGCGGGGCCGGTCCCTGGGGCAACTCCGCCTTGGCCGGCACCATCCGCATCGACACCAAGCAGCGTGACGGGCTGGACATGGAACTGGCCGGCGGCAGCGACGGCACGCTGCTGTCGCAGGCGTCAGTGGGCGGCAGTGCCAATGGCTGGCATATGGGCCTGTCGGGCAGCGCCTTTCGCACCGATGGCGTGAAGCTGGTGGAACCAACCCGGCGCGGCCCCATCGACATCAAGGCCGACAGCGATGCCTATGCCGTCGATGGTGTCCTGTCCACCCGCGTCGGCAATGTCTCGGCCACCGCCAAACTGTCGGGTTTCAAGGAAAGCCGGGGCAACGGCACGCCTTACACCAACAATGCCACCGACGCGGTGGAGGGCAGCCTGCGTCTGGTCGGCGATGGGGAGAAGGTCGATTGGGAGGCCGTGGCCTATTGGCGCGACTGGTCCTTTGCCAGCACCTTTTCCGGCGTGAACGCCACCCGCACCGCCGAAACCCCGTCGCTGGACCAGTATGATGTGCCGGCCACAGCCAAGGGTGCCATCGCGCAGATCGGTTTCACCCCCGCCGACGGTTTTGAAACCGATATCGGTGCCGACCTGCGCGAAACCGACGGCAGGACCAAGGAACGGATGACCTATACCGCCGGTCGCTACACCCGCCTGCGCGATGCGGGCGGTACGCAATCGGTGGCGGGTCTGTTCATTGAACAGGTCTGGACCGGCGTGCCGGGCCTGACCGTTTCCGCCGGTGGCCGCCTGGATGCCTGGAAGAACAGCGACGGCCACCGTCTGGAAAGCGACATCGCAACCGGTTCGATCCTGCGCAATGACCGCTATGCCACGCGCGACGGCACCGTCGCCAATGGCCGCGCCGGCATCGACTGGCAGGCCGATGACAGCATCGCGCTGCGTGCCGCCGCCTATACCGGCTTCCGCCTGCCCACCCTGAACGAACTCTACCGCCCCTTCCGTGTCGGCAATGACATTACGGAGGCGAACCCAGCGCTGGCCCCGGAACGCATGCGCGGGGGTGAGGCGGGCTTGCGCCTGACGCCCGGCAATGGCGTCACCCTGAACGCCACCCTGTTCCATGTCCGCCTGAAAAACGCCGTCGACAATGTCGTGATCCAGACGACCACCGGCAACAATGCCGAATTGGGCGTGTTCGTCCCGGCGGGTGGCAGTCTGGCGCAGCGCCGGGGCCTGGACCGCGTTACGGTCAAGGGGCTGGAGGCCGACATCGCCTGGCAGGCAACCGACAGCCTGCGCCTGTCCGCCGCCTATCTGTTCAGCGACAGCGAAATCACCGATCCAGGGTTGATGCGGACGCTAAAGGGCAATCAGCTAGGTCAGTCGTCGCGCCATTCCGGCACGGTGGATGTCACCTGGAACCCGGTCCCCGCCCTGACCTTGCGCGCCCAGGTTCGCGCGGCGGGCAAACAGTTCGAAGACAGCCGCAACCTCGGCACGCTCGACAGCTACGCCGTGGGTGATCTCTATGCCGGCTGGAAACTGGATCAGACCGTGGAACTCTACGCCACCGCCGAGAATGTCACCGGCGCGCGGGTGGAAACAGGCCGCCGCAGCGACGGCCTGACCAATGTCGGGCCGGAACAGCAATGGCTGGCGGGGCTGCGGATCAGGTTGTGATCTGCCCCACCACAATCGCACCCAGCACGCCGGACAGGCTGTCCAGCCCCGGCGGCACGATAATGTCCTGCGCAAAGGCCGGGCTTTGCAGATACCCGGCCAGATGCGTTCGCATCGCCCGTTCCGCCGCCGCGCGCACGCCGGGCCGCTGCCCCACGCCGCCGCCCATGATGATGCGGCGCGGTGCCGTGATTAGCAGCAGGCTGGCGCAAAGCTGCCCGATATAATCACCCACCAGCGGCCAGACCGGGTGATCATCGCCCAGCGTTTCCGCCTTCGTCCCCACCCGCGCCGCGATGCCAGGACCACAGGCCAACCCTTCCAGGCAATCGCCGTGGAACGGGCAATGGCCCGTATAGGGGTCACGCACCGGATCGCGGCGGACCAGCAGATGCCCCGCCTCCGGGTGCAACATGCCATGCACCGGTGCGCCATTGACGATCAGCCCGACACCAACCCCGGTACCGACGGTGATATAGGCAAAGTCGCGCAGGCCCCGCGCCGCACCCCAGCGCCCTTCGCCCAGGGCCGCCCCGTTCACATCGGTATCCAGGCGCACCGGCACCCCGAACCGTTCCACCAGCGGCGTGACAAGCTGTGTCTGTGACCAGCCGGGCTTGGGCGTGTTGGTGATGCGCAACCCGTCTGGATCGGCGGGGTCCAGGCAGAGCGGGCCGAAACTGGCGATACCGATGGCATCAAACGGCTTCAGGCTGTCCAGCGCGTCGATGATGGCGGCCATGGTTGTGGCCGGGTCGGTGGTGGGAATGCGGATGGTGGGCGACAGGTCATCCGGCCCCGTGCCGGCCCCGACCACCACCTTGGTCCCACCCAGTTCGATGCCTGCGACCCGCATATCTCACCCTTCCCTTAACCGTTCTTGGCGACCAGCCAGCGCAGGCCCCAGGGGGCCATCGCCACAGACTGCGCATTGACATCCGTCCCGTCCAGCAGGTCATGCCAGTCACCAGACCCCAGCAGGCCCGACAGGTCCATGACCATGCCCTCGCCCTTGAACCAGCCCAGACAGATCAGCCGATCCCCGCCCCTGTCCGCCCGCTCAAACGCCAGCAGCGCCGGATCAGCGGTCAGCAACGGACGCGCCGGATTGCCGGCATGCAGACAGGCCCGCCCCTGGCGCAATTGTGCAAACCGCGCAATGGCCGCGTGGGTCGGCCCGCCATCGCGGGTCCAGTCCATACGGGGCCGATGCAGCCAGCGGCCATCATCATGGTCCGGTTCCGACGCATAGTCGGGATCATTGGTCAGGGCGCGTTCATCGCCCATATAGATGGCGGGAATACCGTCCAGCGCGAAGGTCACCCCATACAGCAACCGCATCCGCGCCAGTGCCGCCGCATTGTCGGCCCCGTCCCTCACGCCGACCAGCGACGCCGCCATGCCGTTGGTGGAGCGAACGGCACCGGGTTCGGCCTGAAACGCCTGTCCATCGGCAAAGGAACCGGGCACAGCGCCGGCATAGAAATCCGAAATCCAGGCCAGCGTCTCGTCCGGGATCACGCCCTTCAGCGCCCCCCAGATGATATCATCGTGGCAGCGGACATAGGTGAGCCACCCCGCCCCCGCCGGCTTGGCCAACGCCTGGGTCAAACAGGTCGAAAGCGGGCGCGTATCGCCCGTGGCCAATGCCGCCCACAACGCCGTCATGGCGGTATTGTTATAGGCCAGATGGCATTCCGGCTGCTCCGGCTCACCCAGAAACGGCAAAACCTCCGCCAGACCGACAATCGCCTCAGCCTTCAAGGCGACCGCCGGGGCCACAATGGCCAGCGCTGCGCGCCAGGCCCGCACCACCAGATGCGTCTCCGGCAAGCCCCGACAGTCACTACCAGCGCGCTTCCATAGGAACGGTGCGCTGTCCAGGCGGAAGACCTCCGCCCCCTGGTTGGCCAGATACAGCAGCACGTCCATCATCTCGATGAATACCGCCGGGTTGGCGTAGTTCAAATCCCACTGGAACGGATAGAACGTGGTCCAGACATGGCCCCCCATCTCCGGCACAAAGGTGAAGTTTCCCGGTGCCGTCTGCGGAAACACCTGCCCCAGATGCGCCTCATACGCCGCCACCTGCTCCGCACTTTCCACCACATGATAGAAATCGCGGAATTTCGGGTCGCCCGCCTTGGCGGCCAGCGCCCAGTCATGGGTGTCTGCGGTGTGATTGCAGACGATATCCAGGCACAGGCTGATCCCCCGCGCCCGAAGGTCGGACGCCAAGGCGCGTAAATCGTCGATACTGCCCAGCTTAGGGTCCACCTGCCGGAAATCAGCCACGGCAAAACCGCCGTCACTGTCGCCTTCACGCGGCTTCAGCAGGGGTAGCGGATGAAAATACCGCACGCCCAGCCGCGACAACTCATTCAGCTTCTCGCGCGTGCCGGCCAGGGTGCCGCCGAACCGGTCGATATAGGTGCAATACCCCACCATCTCCGGCTGCTGAAACCAGTCGGGCGACGCTTCACGCACCTGATCCAGTGCGCGCAGATCCGCCGGGCGGGCAATCGCGGCCCCCAGAAGGCGCGCCGCCAGCTCCCCCTCCCACGCCCCTTCGCCGTAAAGCGGACGCAGGGCCGCCAGCAGCTGATGCCAATGCTGCCCGATCCGCGCAGACAAGCGGGCGGACAGATCGGCATCGTTGGGAAGGGCCAGGGGAAAGGCGGACATGGGACGGACCTGTTTTTTTAAATTGCTCAACGATAATCACGAAAAGAAAGTCCGGCCGGGGTTCCGGAAGGAAGGAGGGGGAGGTCCCCCGGC
This sequence comes from Niveispirillum sp., assembly GCA_016463045.1. Classification (GTDB taxonomy): domain Bacteria; phylum Pseudomonadota; class Alphaproteobacteria; order Azospirillales; family Azospirillaceae; genus Niveispirillum. Next base: position 3,095 of record JAEMSB010000200.1, on the reverse strand, counting down.
CGGGTGCGCCACATCAGAAGCTGTATTTCAGCGTGGCAGTGCTGGCACGGATGATGTTGTCGATGCCATTGGTGATGGAGCCTTCTTCGGCTTCCGTCAGGCCCTTGGCATTGAACAGATTGTTGACATTGATGGACAGCGACAGGCCATCGGTGATGGCGGCATCGGCGAACAGATTCACCTGGGCATAGCCGGGCATCACCAACTCGTTATTGTCCTGGGCATAGGACTTCGTGGTGCCGATGATGTTGGCGCCCAGCGTATAGCCCTCATAGCTGTAAGAAGGCGTCAGCTGATAGATCAGCTTGGCCTGACGACGGGGCGTATTGCCCTTGACCGCCGGGGTCAGCGCATCCTTAGAAATCTCGGCATCGGTCCAGGTGGCCCCACCGCTCAGCAGGAAACCCTCATAGCGGTAGGTGGCTTCCAGTTCGATCCCCTTGGCCGTGTAGGTCCGGTCAAAGAAGCGCTGGCTGGTCGCCTCGAAATTCTGTTCCTGGGTCTTGGCATAGAAGGCGGTGGCAAAGATGCTGACATCTTCCCCGCGCCACTTCAGGCCGGCCTCATACTGATCGACCATATCGACCGCGTCCTGCTTGGCGACAGAGCCGTCAGCGCGCAGACGGCCGAACAGCAGACGGTCGGCATTGGCGCGGCCACCCTGGCTGACGCGGGCAAAGGCGGCCAGATCGGGATCAATCATATAGTTGGCACCCACCGACCAGGACCAATAACCCCAGTCGTAATTGATCTTCTGCGGGTTGGCGCTGTCGATCACCGATACCGACCGTTCCGGCACATTGATGGTGCCATCGCGATTGACATCGACCTGGGCCTGACGGCTGGCGATATAATGGCCGCGCGCCTGCCCTTCATCCCGGCGCAACGAAGCATCCAGGTTCCACTGCCCCATTTCCCACGCCGCCGACACATAGGGCGCGTCGATCGTGTATTGCGCGTCATAGCGGCGGGTGCAGCAATTGCCCCACAGCGGCACGCCATAGGCCAGCAGACCATTGCTGGTCAGCTTCTGCCCAGCAGCGTTATAGACATCCAGCAACCGTCCATCGCGGCCGTTGACGTCCATGACATAGGTGTTCCACAGCCAGTCCATCTCGATATTCTGGCGGGCCTTGTAGTAACCGGCCGTCAGGTCGATGGTGCTGTCACCGCTGATGATGGACTTGGTCAGCTTGAAGTCGTTGGCCAGATTGGAGAAATCATTGATCTCCACATCGAACAGCGCGACCCGCGTGGCCAGCCCATTGCCGTTCAGCGCCGCGGGTGTGCCGATGGACGACCCATCGGTATTGCGCAAGCTGGCACCCGTACCGCCGATGGCAACCGCCAGTGCCTGGGCGCCCATCACTTCCTGCGGGAACGGGCTGACGAAGCGGCCCGACGTATCGGCCACGCGCAGCTTGTTGGACACCGCCCAGCCATCGGCCAGATCAAACTTGAATTCCCCGCCCACCGCCGTGGACACCGGGTGCATCCCGTCCTTCAGGCTGCTGGTGCGGACATTATTGTCGCCATCCAGCCCGACATTGGTCAGGAAGTTGGGCGTGTGCAGGCTGTCGGTCAGCAGGCTGAAATTGTTGATAGAGCGGATCTTGGGATCGCTGTTGGTCCCGCTGACCAGTACCGGCTGCGGCAGATAGCCGATGGCGCGGTCGTTCAGATACTTGAAATAGACCCGCGCATAGCCGTTTTCGAACTTGCGGGTCAGGTTGGCCTTGATCTGGCCGCCGCTCTCCGCATTGTAATTGGCGTTCCGGACACCCTCGCCCTCGCGGTAGAAGCCGCCGATATGGGCCGTCCAATTGTCGCCGATGGCGCCGCCGAACTCAAAATCGCCGCGCGTCGTGTCGTAATCCAGGCCGCGCGTCACGGCGAAGCTGCCGCCTTCCTTGTCGCCGGTCTTGGAGATGAAGTTGATGACGCCACCCGGCGAATTGCTGGCCAGCGTGCTGGCCGAACCACCGCGGATCGCCTCGACCCGCGCCACATTGCTGTCGGCGCGCAGGAAGATGTCGGCATTACCAAAGGCCACGTCGCCAAATTCCATGACGGGCAGGCCGTCTTCGTGCAGTTGCAGGAACTTGGCACCGCCGGCAGCCACCGGCAGGCCGCGCACCGCGATATTGGCATTGCCCTCGCCGCCCGTGGATTCAGAACGGACACCGGGGATATTGCGGAAAATCTCCGCCGTGCTGCGCGGGGCGGACTGCATCAGGTCATCCGCTGACAGGGCGGAAACGGAGACGGAGCTGCGCATCTTGGAGGTCTGGCTGACCACAGCGGTCACCACGATCTCTTCCATTTGCAGATCATCGCTCTGCGCCGGTGCCTCTGCCTGGGCTGCCTGCGCGACCTGGGTTTCCTGGGCATGGGCCATCGACAGGCTGAACGCCGCCAGCGCCGCGCCCATGGCGGACGCACGCATCAGAATGCACTTCATTTGGGTTCTCTCCCTCTGGGACCAGTTTGGCCAGATATCGGGCGCCGTTATCCGGCTCCCATTTGCTTCGAGGATGAGAATAGGCGATCTGCAATCGTTTGCAAGTCTGATTTTGCACAATCAGCCTGATCTTGGACCGGCCGATGGTGCGTCCTGGTGGAAACCCCTTGATGTCAAAGCCCTGACAGCAAATTCATGCCCAAGACCTGTAGCAGCAAAGCTACAATCGTTTGCATTGCAGCAGGACTACCGCCCCGCCGTCTCCCGCCGCAGTTCGAAGATGCGTTCGTAAATCGCCTTGCGCATGCGGTTCACCCCGCCCAGCGGCTTATGGTCAGGCAGCGCGTGCCAGGGGTTGTAGGAACTGGCCTCGCAGGCGGCGTTCTGCGGTTCGGTATTGAAATCCTGTTTGGGGATTTCGATCCGCGCCACCTCCTGGAACGGCGCTTCCGTCTCCGACCATTCATAGCGCGGGTCTTCCACGCTCATGTCGCCGGTCCGCACCTGCACCATGAAGCGCATGCAGGCCCCGCCTGTGGCCAGTTGTTCCACCATGGCGGCGCGCAGATAGTTGGGGTCCTTGGTCTTCGGGATGACCACGGGTTTGGGTTCGCACGGCATGGCGGAATATTTT
>JAEMSB010000199.1 GCA_016463045.1 Niveispirillum sp. | reverse complement strand
GTCTGATGCACCGTGACGATGCCATCATCGGCGATTTCGCCGCCGCGCTGAAACTGCCCAGCGGGGAATGGCGTGTCGTGCAACCCGCCGGCGGGGGCCTGCGCGGCTGGTATCTACGCATGCTCTATTGGCTGATCGCCGGCCTGGGGGTGGTGGTGCCGCTGGCCTGGTGGCTGGCCCGCTGGCTGGCGGGTCCGATTGCCATGTTCGCCCGCGCCGCCGAACAGTTGGGCCGTGATCCCGGCGCCCCCGCCCTGACCACCCATGACGGCCCACCCGAGGTGCGCGCCGCCGCCATCGCCTTCAACCAGATGCAGGAAAGGCTGCGCCGTTACGTGGAAGACCGAACCATGATGGTCGCGGCAATTGCCCACGACTTGCGCACGCCGCTCGCCCGGCTTGCCTTCCGCCTGGAAGAAGCGCCGGACGCCGTGCGCGAGGCGGCAGCGGGCGATATCGCAGAAATGCGGGAGATGATCGCAGCGACACTTTCCTTCGTAAGGGACCTGTCGCAGCCCGTTACACGCAGCACCATCGACCTTCATGCCCTGATCCTGCGCCAGACCCAGGCCAGCCGTCAGATGGGGGAGCTGGTTACCGATGGGGCGATGCAGCCGGCCTGGATTGAGGGAGATGCCTCCGGTATCGCCCGCATGCTGGACAATCTGATCGGCAACGCCGTCACCTATGGTAATTCTGCCCTGGTGAGTTTGAGGACGGAGAAAGACAGTGCGGTGATTGAGGTTCAAGACGAAGGACCGGGCCTTCCAGACGCCCTTCTGGAACGGGTATTCGAGCCCTTCTTCCGCGTCGAACCCTCGCGCAACCGGCATACAGGCGGGGCGGGCCTGGGTTTGGCCAGCGCGCGCGCCGTGGCACGGACCCATGGGGGAGATATTCTGTTGGCCAACCGCCCGCAAGGTGGATTGGCCGCCCGTATCACCTTGCCCCTGAAGCCGATGTAACAGCACCCCCGGATAAGAATTCCTTAGTTGTCGACGGCTCCCACTCCAGGAAGGATGGAGCGATGATGGACAAGACTAGAAACAAATTTTCAGCCGAGGTCCGTGCGCGGGCTGTTCGGCACATACGCCGGCCAATCGCAAAGCTTGCCCAGCGCTGATGTCGGCAAAGCTGGACCGAAGGTCCAGCTTTTGGGGCGCTCCTCCGGCTTCAAATTCGTCTGTGCCCAGTCCGTAAGGCGGGTTCGCAAGCTTTCGGCATCAATTGTGCCAGCTGGTACGATAAAGGCCTTCAGGCGGAGCCCATCACTGATCGTCATGGGCCGCACGGCCACCTTGGCGACATCGGGATGCTGACGCAGGCGTTCTGCCACCTGTTCAGGAAAAACATTGACGCCCCCCACCTGAACAGCGCTATCGCGACGGCCCAGCAGGCGGAACTGTCCTTCTCCCGATAGTTCCAGCCGGTCCAGCAGGTCCTGCCCCTGCCCTTGCCAATCCCGGTCAAGCCGGCTGCCGTCCGCCGACAGGGACAATCCCTCCAGTAGCGTGAACGGCTCATCGGGGCGGCGGCGCCAGCCGATGCCCGCCGTCTCGCTGGAACCGTAAATCTCTGTCAGCGATAGGCCCCGACCGGTCAATTCCGCGAAAAGGTCGGGCGCAAGCGGCCCGGTGGAACATAGTCCGGCCCGGCCTGTTAGGTCGGCGGGGCCGGTGCGCGCGATCAAGGCCCATTGTTCGGGCACCGCCACCAGCAGGTCACCCGCTTCCATCTCCGCCACCACCCGGCCTGGCATGCGCCCACGCGCATCCGTGAAGGATATGCCCAGAAGACGGGGCAGCAGTATGGTGAACAGAAAGCCGTATATATGATGGGACGGCACCATCCCGATCACCCGCCGCCCCGGCCCCAGGTGCAGGGCCTGCGCCCGGATTTCGGCCTCAAGCCCGGCCAGTGTGTGACGGCAGGGCTTTGGCCTGCCCGTACTGCCAGACGTGTGAAAGGTCAGCTCCACATCGAAGACCGACAGGCCACGGGCTGCGATCTGCGTCCAGTCGCCCAAACGGCGATGCATCAGCAGATAATCCTCAATCCCCGACCGGTGGAGGTGCAGCGCTTCCGTCAGACCGGTGGCCACCGTCACCAGTTCCAGACTGTCCATGCCAAGGCCACCGGGACCGAGTTCCAGATCCGGCGACAAGGTGGCAGGCGGCGGCAGGACTTCGCCGGGGCGAAGACGGGCAAGATCACCTGTGACCTTATCGGCGATGAAGCGCGATAGGCTGTCCGCAGCCTGCCACCAGGGAGCAGTCTCCGCATCGGTGCGCGGTGCCGCAGGCGTCGATGTCATGGAAACCACTCCCGGTGGAAGACGGCTCAGAGCCGCTTCACGAAGACCCAGTAGCTGTCGCCGACCAGGGCCTTCTTCATATGAACCTTCACCTTGGTGGGCTTCATATTATAGTCGAACGTGTATTCGATCATGATGTTCAGATTGCCGGACTTCACGCCGGCATCAAAGGCACCCTTGAAGGCGGCGGTGTTGGTGCAGGGGGCCACTTCTGTAAAGAAACTCTTGCCGATCACGGCCTTGGGGTCGCGCCCGGTGATGGCCCCTTCAGCGGCATTATATTGAAGGATGCGGCCTTCCGAATCCAACTGCACAGCACCGAAGGCCAAGCCATCGATCTCGGTGGACGACATTTTCGACATGACATTCTCAATGTCAGCCTTGCCGAACTCGACGAGTTGGAAATCATTCAACATGGTTTGCTGTCCTGTCCGATCATTGCCTGCCTGGAAAATCAGGCGTGCTGATAATTGGCCCAGGACAGCTCCCCTTCAATGGGCATAGGCATTATGGCCTATCCAATTACAGCCGCGCGGCGTGCCAGCGCAGATGGTCTTCCATGAAGCTGGAGATGAAATAGTAGGAATGGTCGTAGCCTTCCTGCAGGCGCAAGGTCAGGGAGATCCCAGCCTTGGCGCAGGCATCGGCCAGCAGTTGCGGGCGCAGCTGGTTTTCCAGGAACCCGTCCGCCGTTCCCTGATCGACCAGGATTTCCGGTACCCGCGCCCCATCTTCGATCAGCGCCACGGCATCATGCTGGCGCCAGGACGCCTGGTCACCGCCCAGATAGGCCGGAAAGGCCTTCTGCCCCCACGGCACCTGCGCCGGCGCCACGATGGGCGCGAAGGCGGAAACCGATTTGAACCGGCCCGGATGGCGCAGGGCGACGGTCAGGGCACCATGCCCACCCATGGAATGGCCGGTTATGCCCTGCCGGTCCATGTCGGCGGGGAAGTGTTCCGCCACCAGGGCCGGCAGTTCCGCCGTCACATAGGTCCACATCTTGAAATGCGGTGCCCAGGGTGTCTCCGTCGCATCAACATAGAAGCCCGCCCCCTGGCCCAAGTCCCAGCCGGCATCATCGGCCACGCCCTCGCCGCGCGGGCTGGTGTCGGGACAGACGATGATCAGGCCCAGTTCCGCCGCCCAGCGCCGGAACTCCCCCTTCTCCGTCACATTGGCATGGGTGCAGGTCAGGCCCGACAGGTACCAGACGACAGGGCATTTGGCCCCGCCGGCCGCCTGTGGCGGGTTGAAGACGCTGAACAGCATTTGCGTGCCGGTGGCGGTGGAGGTGTGGCGATACACACCCTGTACACCGCCATGGGACCGGGTGGTGGAGACGGTTTCCAGGGTCATGATCAATAAACCACAACGCTGCGGATGCTTTCACCCGCATGCATCAGGTCAAAGCCCTTGTTGATCTCTTCCAGGGTCAGGACATGGGTGATCATCGGGTCGATCTCGATCTTGCCCTGCATGTACCAGTCGACGATCTTCGGCACGTCGGTGCGCCCGCGCGCGCCGCCAAAGGCCGACCCCTTCCAGACCCGGCCCGTGACCAGTTGGAACGGACGCGTCGAAATCTCCTTGCCGGCCTCCGCCACACCGATGACCACCGACACGCCCCAGCCACGATGGCAGGCCTCCAGCGCCTGACGCATCACAATAGTATTTCCGGTGCAGTCGAACGTGTAGTCGGCGCCACCCTCGGTCAGCGCCACCAGATGCTGGACGATATCGCCCTCGATCTTCTGCGGATTGACGAAATGGGTCATGCCGAAGCGCTGGCCCCATTCGGCCTTGCGGTCATTGATATCGACGCCGATGATCTTGTCGGCACCCACCATGCGGGCCGCCTGAATGACATTAAGGCCGATACCGCCCAGGCCGAAGACCACCACATTGGAACCCGGTTCAACCTTGGCCGTATTGGTCACGGCACCTACGCCCGTGGTCACGCCGCAGCCTATATAGCAGGAGGACTGGAACGGCGCGTCCTCCCGGATCTTGGCGACCGCGATTTCCGGCAGGACCGTGAAGTTGGAGAAGGTGGAGCAGCCCATATAGTGATAGATCGGCTGCCCCTTATAGCTGAACCGCGTGGTGCCGTCGGGCATCAACCCCTTGCCCTGTGTGGCGCGGATGGAGGTGCACAGGTTGGTCTTGCGCGACAGGCAGCTTTTGCACTGTCGGCATTCCGGGGTGTACAGCGGGATAACATGGTCACCCGGCTTCAGGCTGGTGACCCCTGCCCCCACTTCGCGCACGATCCCGGCCCCTTCATGGCCCAGGATGGAGGGGAAGATGCCTTCGCTGTCGAACCCGTCCAGCGTGTAGGCATCCGTGTGGCAGATGCCCGTCGCCATGATCTCGATCAGCACCTCGCCCTGCTTCGGTCCTTCCAGGTCCAGTTCGACGATTTCCAGCGGCTTCTTGGCCTCGAAAGCGACGGCGGCGCGGGTCTTCATGGCGGTCTTATCCGGTCAGGGGTGGTGAAAGGGTTCGCCCGGCGAGGGTCGCACGGACAGGTCGGGGGGGACAATAGCTTGAAAGCCCTGGCAACGATCATGCATTTTGGCAAATGATTATTGCTGTGTGGGAACAATCATGGGCTCCTGGGACGGGATCGACAGTTTCATCGCTGTCTGCGAAACGGAGAGCTTCTCCGCTGCCGCAGCCCGCCTGGGCGTCTCCACATCTCATGTCAGCCGGGAGGTGGCGCGGCTGGAGGATCGGCTACAGGTGCGCCTGCTTTACCGCACCACGCGGCGGGTCAGTGTCACCGATGCCGGCCGCACCTTTCTGGAACGCTGCCGCCGGTTGGTGGAGGAACGAGAGGAAGCGTTCGCCACCGTCAGCGAAAGCGACGGTGCGCCGCGCGGCCATTTGCGGCTCACCTGTTCCATCGCCTATGGCGAACGCTTCATCGTGCCCCTGGTCAACCGCTTCCTGCTGACCCATCCGCAACTGTCGGTCAGCATCGATCTGACCAACCGGCTGACAGATCTGGTGGGTGAAGGGTTTGATCTGGCCGTGCGTACGGGCACCAGTCTTGATGACAGCCGCCTGATTGCCGTGCGTCTGGCGTCGCGACGCCGCTATCTCTGTGCGGCCCCCTCATATCTGGAGCGGTTTGGCGCGCCGGTGAGCCTGGATGATCTGCCTCGTCACCAATGCCTGACGGGCACTGCCGACCTCTGGCATTTCGACGATCATGGTCGGCAGGTCTCCTTCCGGCCTGTTGGCAGTTGGCGCTGCAACAGCGGCTTTGCCGTGCTGGACGCCGCGCGCCAGGGGCTGGGCCTTTGCCAACTCCCTGATTTCTATGTCGAAACAGACCTGGCCGCCGGAGTCCTGGTCAGCCTGCTGGACCCGCATCGCCCGCCCGATGAAGGCATCTGGGCTGTCTACCCCCACCGCCGTCACCTGTCGCCCAAGGTGTCGCTGCTGGTGGACTATCTGAAATCTCATGTCGGGCGGTTATAGGGCTGTGGCGTTTCGCCGTCTGCACAGGCGAAGCGCCGTCATTTAACCTGCATATCGACAGATCGCCGCCTTCCGATCGGCACCACCGGGCGGCACCATCTCCCCTAACAGTTTTCGGGAAACGGGGAGCAATATGAAGAACATCCTGCTGCTGGGCGCCGGTAAGATCGGCATCGCCATCACCCTGCTGCTGCGCCGCACCGGCGATTACGCCGTGACGGTCGCCGACCACAGCGCCGACGCCCTGAAGCGCTTCACCGACCTGGGCGTGGACACGGTCCAGCTGGACATCAATGACGGTGCCGCGCTGCGCAAGACCATGGCCGGCAAATACGCCGTGCTGAACGCGCTGCCCTTCCATACGACCTCCACCGTTGCCTATGGCGCCTATGACGCTGGCATCCATTATTTCGACCTGACCGAAGATGTGGCCAGCACGCGTGTGGTTAAGGAAGTGGCCGCCAAGGCTAGCAGCGCCTTTGTCCCGCAATGTGGTCTGGCCCCCGGTTTCGTCTCCATCGCCGCCCATGGTCTGGCCGCCGGCTTTGACAGCTTGCGCGATGTGCAGCTGCGCGTCGGCGCCCTGCCCCGCTATCCCACCAACGCGCTGAAGTACAATCTGACTTGGTCCACCGACGGCCTGATCAACGAATATCTGAACCCGTGCGAGGCGGTGCAGGACGGCAAGAATGTCGAGCTGCCACCGCTGGAAGACCTGGAAGAATTCGTGCTGGAGGGTGTCGCCTACGAGGCGTTCAATACCTCCGGCGGCCTCGGCTCGCTGACCGAGACGCTGGCCGGTAAGGTGGAGAACCTGACCTACAAGTCGGTGCGCTATCCCGGCCATTGCGCCATCATCAAGCTGCTGGTCGAAGACCTGCGTCTTGCCCGTCGCCGCGACCTGCTGAAGGAAGTGCTGGAAGAGGCCCTGCCCATCACCATGCAGGATGTCGTCCTGGTCTTCTGCACCGTCAGCGGCAAGCGCCATGGCCGCCTGGAACAGGAAAGCATCGTCCGCCACATCCATGGTGAAGAGGTCGAAGGCCAATTCCTGTCAGCCATTCAGATGAGCACGGCTGCCGGCATCTGCGCCATGCTGGACCTGCAGGCAGCCGGCCACCTGCCGTCGAAGGGCTTCGTCCGCCAGGAGCAGATGCCGCTGGACCTGTTCCTTTCCAACCGTTTCGGGAAGGTTTATGCGTAACGCAAAATGGGGATGGGTGCCGCACCCCTCCCCATTTCCCATAAAGCATAAACAAGCAGCATCCATTCCATACCGGAGTTCCGCCCCATGTCCGCAACCGCCGCCCTTCTGGACCGTCTGGGCATCGCCCATCTTGTCGCGGAAGGGGATATCGTCTCCCGCTCCCCCATTGATGGCGCCCGCCTGGGGGCCGTGAAGGCGCACAAAGCCGCTGAGGTTGATGCCGCCTTGGCCCAGTCCGCCACCGCCTTCAAGGCCTGGCGCACCGTTCCTGCCCCGCGCCGGGGTGAACTGATCCGCCTGTTTGGTGAGGTGTTGCGCGAACATAAGGCCGACCTGGGCGCCCTGGTGACGCTGGAAGCCGGCAAAATCGTCCAGGAAGGCTTGGGCGAGGTGCAGGAGATGATCGACATCTGCGACTTCGCCGTGGGCCTATCGCGGCAGTTGCACGGCCTGACCATCGCGTCGGAACGCCCCCGTCACCGCATGGTGGAAACCTGGCAGCCGCTGGGCCCCGTCGCCATCATCACCGCCTTCAACTTCCCTGTTGCCGTCTGGGCCTGGAATGCGGCCCTGGCATTGGTCTGTGGCGATCCGGTGATCTGGAAGCCGTCGGAGAAGACGCCGCTGACGGCGCTTGCCACCCAGGCCCTGTTCGAAAAGGCCCTGGCCCGCTTCGGCGACGCGCCCGCAGGATTGTCGCAATTGCTGTTCGGCCTGCGTGACGTGGGTGAGCAGATCGCCGCCGACCCCCGCGTGCCACTGGTCAGCGCCACCGGCTCCACCCGCATGGGCCGCGAGGTCGCCCCGGTCGTGGCCAAGCGCTTTGGCCGTTCCATCCTGGAACTGGGCGGCAACAACGC
>JAEMSB010000198.1:279-7874 GCA_016463045.1 Niveispirillum sp. | reverse complement strand
CGCCGCGCAGCATCTTGGCGCGGGCGTCGGAGCCGAACTTAACTTCCTTGGCAGCCATTGTTCTAATCCTTTGAATTCTATGGGGTCAGTGGGATCTAAAGTGATCCGACTCAGGCGTTCAGAACGCCCATGATGTCGCTTTCCTTCATGATCAGGTATTCGACACCGTCGATCTTCACTTCGGTACCAGACCACTTGCCGAACAGGACGCGGTCGCCAGCCTTGACGTCGAGAGCCACCAGCTTGCCGGACTCGTCACGAGTGCCGGAACCCACGGCGACCACCTCGCCCTCCTGGGGCTTTTCCGACGCGGTATCGGGGATGATGATGCCGCCGGCCGTCTTCTTTTCGGACTCAACGCGCTTGACCACAACGCGGTCGTGCAGCGGACGGAACTTCATAGGATCTCTCCCTGAAAAGGCAAAAGGGTTTGGCGTGAGCCTGTTGTTAGCACTCACGCTCGGTGAGTGCCAATGACCTAATCATCCTGCCCCCGACTGTCAAGAAGCCCGCTGTCATATTTCGATGACGTTGTCATGACGCTGGCGAAGATCAGCAGCGGGACGGGTTGCCAGTAACCGCCAGGGGGAGTATGGCAAGGGCATGAGCGACGCCGACACCATGTTCCTGTTCGACCGCCCCCTGATCCGCCAGCGGCGCGACCGTGCGGCACCGGGGCTTGGGGCCCATGATTTCCTGTTGCGCGAGGTGGCGGAACGGCTGGGTGAGCGGCTGGACATGATCCGCCGGGAATTCCCGCGCGTCCTGAGCCTGGGCAGCCATGGCGGGGAGGTCGAGGCGGCCTTGAAGGGCCGCAACGGCGTCACGCAGTTGGTGCATGCCGACCTGTCCCCTGCCATGGCGCGGCTGGCCGGCGCGAATACCGGCAGCCCGGCTGTGGCCGCGGATGAAGAGGCGCTGCCGTTCGCGCCGAACAGTTTCGACATGGTGAGTTCCAACCTGTCGCTGCATTGGGTCAACGATCTGCCGGGTGCCATGATCCAGGCGCGGCAGGTGCTGCGGCCTGACGGGTTGTTCATCGCGTCCATGCTGGGCGGCGACAGCCTGTTTGAGCTGCGCCGGTCGCTGATGGAGGCGGAGATGGAGGTGACGGGTGGTGTCTCTGCCCGGATCAGCCCCATGGCAGGATTGCGCGATGCGGCGGGCCTGCTGCAACGCGCCGGTTATGCCCTGCCCGTGGCGGATATGGATACGCTGACCGTCAGCTATCCCGACCCGTTCCGCCTGATGCGCGACCTGCGTGGCATGGGGGAGACCAATGCCGCCCTGTCACGCCTTAAGCGCCCGACCCGGCGAGAGGTCATCGTCCGCGCCGCCGAACGCTATATGGAGCTGTTCCGCGAGGCGGATGGCACCGTGCCGGCCACGTTCGAGGTAATCTTCCTGGCCGGATGGTCACCCGATGCATCGGTGCAGCAGCAGCCCGCCAAGCGTGGCAGTGCCTCGCATCGGCTGGCCGAGGCCTTGAACAGCATTGAGCAGTCGACGGGTGTAAAGCCGCATTGAAGTGACGGGCATACCCCTTACACGCAGTCCTTCCACATCTGCCGATAGGCCGCCTCTACTTGCGCTGCGAAACCGTATGGGTCGCACAGCGGGCTGGCCTGCATGCGGGGCCGCAGGATCCGGCGCAGGCTTTCCAACCGATCCAAATCCCCCGCCAGCCCGACGGCGATGTCGAGATAGGTATCGGTGCTGCCTGCGACCAGATCATCCAGGCCGACCCGGTGCAGCAAGCTGCCCGTCACACGGGCGACATGGTGGGTGCCCAGCAGGGTCACCACCGGCACGCCCATCCACAGCGCCTCGCAGCTGGTCGTAGTGCCATTATAGGGGAACGGGTCCAGCGCGATGTCCAGCCGGTCGTAGGCACGCAGATGCCCGCCCTGGTCCGGGATCTGTGGCAGCAGTTCCACCCGGTCGGGCGCGATCTTATTCGCGCTGAACAGGGACTGGTAACGGGCCAGCGTGGCCGGATCGGCGAAGGGCTTGCTTTTCAAGATCAGGCGCGAACCGGGCACGCGGTGCAGAAGGGCGGACCAGAGCGCCACCACTTCCGGGCTGATCTTGGCATTGTTGTTGAACGACCCGAAGGTGACATGGCCATTGCGCCGGGCGGGCAGGGGGCCGGCGGGTGCGGTTTCCTGCGCCGGGCGGAAGCAGAGGAAGCCATCATCCAACCGCACCAGTTTTTCCAGATGCCAGCCATCGGTCACGCCCGGCGGGTCGGCGATCGCGTCGGTCAGGCGGTAATCCATGGCCGTCATGCCGGTGCCGTCGGGATAGCCCAGCCAGGAGACCTGGATGGGTGCGGGCTTGCGCGCGAAGATCAGGGGGCGGCAGTCGCAGGTATGGCCCGCCACATCGACCAGGATATCGATGCCGTCGGCGCGGATTCGGTCCGCCGCCTCATCTTCGGTCAGGCTGGTCAGGGGGACCCAATGGCCGGTGATGGCCTTGAACCGGTCGGTGACGGCATCATTGCGGCGGGAAATGGGGTAGCAGAAAATCTCTACCTGTGACCGGTCATGCCCGCGCAGCAGCGGCTCCAGAAAGCAAGAGACGGCATGGCCACAGAAATCCGGCGAGACATAGCCGACACGCAGCCGCCGGTCGGGCGTGCGGTCATTGGCGAACGAAGGAGCGGCGGGTGTCAGTGCAGCGGCATGGCGTTCGCCCCAATGTCGGTGGGCGCGGAAAATCACTTCCGGGGGCACATGCGGCGTGTAATGCAGGGCGAACAGCAGGTTGGAATGCAACAAGGCCAGGGTGGGATGCTGTTCCAGCGCATGCTGCAAAAGGGTGATGGCATCCGTCACGCGGCCCTGTTCCTTCAGGACCTCGCCCAGATTGACATAGGGCTGGGGCAGGCCGGGTTGCAGGCGCAGGGCCGTGCGGTAGCAGTCCATGGCCTGGGTCAGTTCGGATGCCGATTTGTGCATGTCGCCAAGGTTGGACCAGGCCTCTGCCATGTCGGGCCGGATGCGGACGGCACGGCGATAGGCTTGGCGGGCCTGATCGGCGCCGCCCAGATTGCGCAGGATGTTGCCCAGATTGAACCAGGCCTCTGCATAGTCGGGCTTCAGCGCGACCGCCCTCATGGCAATCTTGGCCGCGCCTGCGTCCTGGCCCAGGTCGGACAGGACGCAGGTCAGGTTGTTCAGGACGTGGGCATCTTCGGGATTGGCGCGTATGGCCCGCTGATAGCAGGCCACCGCATCCTCCCACCGCCGCTGGGCACGCAGCAGGATGGCGAAATTATTGTTGGCATACGGATGGTCGGGATCTGTGGCCAGAATCTGCCGGTAGACTGTCTCCGCCTCTGCCAGCCGGCCTTCCCTATGAAGGGCGAGTGCCGTATCGAACAGGTCGGTCAAGGCGTGCCCCCTTGGCGCAGCAGGCCGGCATCGGCCAGGATCGTGCGCAGTTTATGCGCCGCCTGGCCCCAGGTGAAATTATTGAGAAGATGGGCGCTGGCATCGGGCAGAGCGCTGTCGCGCCCGGCAATGATGTCGGCGATGATTGACGCGGCTGCCTCTTCGTCCGGGTTCCACCAATCCAGCCCGAAGAACGGTTCCCAAGGCTCCGCGCTATAGGGTAGATGGGCGGGGCCGGTGCTGGACGGGATCATCCGCGCGAAACGGTCATCCAGATAATCCAGGTAGGAGCTGTGGGCCGGTGCAATCAGGCCCATGCCCATGGCCCCAGCCTTGGACAAAGGCAGGTCCCAGCCCTCGCCATGCGACAGGCTCCAGTAATAATTGGCAGTGCGGAACAGGCCCGTCATCTCCAGTTCCGTCAACGGCTGATCGACCAGCACGATGGGAGCGGCGTCAGCGAAGGAGCGGCCCACATGTTCCTGCGTCTGCCGCACGATGGCTTGCAGATGACGGCGCGCCGCCTCGTTTCCGCCCTTGCCGGGCTTCAGGATCAGGACGGCATCGTCGCTGCGGTTCGTGGTGCGCAGCCAGACGCGCAGCACCCCATCCAAGTTCTTGCGCGGGATGGCGTCTGACACATTCAGGAAACGGTGGCGGTAGCTGGCCACCGACCGGCCGGCGCCATCCACCAGCACCAGCGGTGGGGCGTCCGCCGCCGCCGGTTCCGCATCCACGCCCAGGGGGCAGACACGGATACGATCCTCCGGGTAGCCCTGGCTGGCCCAGGCAACCCGCGAGCTTTCAGTGGGCACGATCACCATGTCGGCGGTCAGGCTTTGCCGTGCCCAGGTGGGAGAGATGCGCGGCCCTTCGAACATGGAATAGAGGATGGTCGACAGGCCCGGAATCGGTTCCACCGCCAGCGGGACCATGATGTTGATCGCGACCTTGGCACCCACCGGCGCCTCCAGTGGCTCCTCACTCCAGGTTTCATGTCCGAAAACACCAATGACCTGCAAAGGCACCGATTGCTGCCGCAGCGTCTGGATATAGCGGCGGCCCATATGGGCGTAGCCGGACGCGGTGGCGAAGGGGCCGCGCAGCACGATACCATCGCCGGGTCCCGGCCCCTGTGCCACCGCCGCCTTGCTGGCGGTATGGTAGCGCTGGCACCGCATCACATGCTTGATGGCGTCGTCATGTGTGGGGTCGAGCTTCAATGCACGGCGTAGTGAGGGCAGGGCTGTCTGCAACCGTCCCTGTCGCAGCAGGGCCCCGGCCCGCTGCACATAGGGATAGGGGTTCTGCGGGTTCAGTACGGCGGCGGCATCCAACGCCCGGATGGTGCGGTTCAGGTCATGAGGCGCCCAGGCCAGGGATTGGTCGATCCGGATGCCTTCGTCCTGTGGTGACAGGCGTGCGGCACGATCCGCCAGACTTGTTGCCCTCTCCCGGTCGCCCCGCCAAGTGTTGCACATCAATCCCAGCCGGTCGAAGGCGATGGCGCTGGCGGGGTTCAGCACGGCCAGACGACGCCACCAGTACCATGCCGCCTTATGCTCACCCGCGTTCAGCAGGGCGACGGCGAGATTGGTGACCAGATGTTCATGGTCTGGCCAACGGGCGATGGCGGCGCGCAGCACCTCGATCCCTTCGGCCGACAGCTGCCCCGTGGTCAAGCAGACGCCCAGCAGATTATGGGTAAGCGGATCGTCGGGCGCTGCCTCCAAGGCCTGACGGGCTGCGGCAAGCGCTTGCGTCGCCTGTCCGGCGCGGTGAAGGGCGACGGCGTGGGTGTAGGCATCCATCGCGTTACCTGTAGGGATCGGGTTGGGACAGGAAGTGGCGGACATAGTCTGTCACCCCATCCTCCAGTCCCGTCATAGGGGCCGTGTAGCCGGCGGCGCGCAGCCGGTCCAGCTTGCCTTGGGTGAAATACTGGTACTTGGCACGCAGATGATCGGGCATGTCGACATAGTCGATGGCCGGTTCCTGGCCCACCGCACGGTACAAAGCCGTGATCAGATCGGCGAAGGATCGCGCCTGACCGGAGCCGACATTGAAAATGCCGCTGACATCTGGATGATCCAGCAGCCAGAGGACGACATCCACGCAATCTCGGACATAGACGAAGTCCCGTAATTGTCCGCCATCGGCATAGTCAGGGCGGTGCGACTTGAACAGGCGCACGCTGCCCCCGCCGGCGGCAATGGCGTGGTTCTTGGCCACCACGCTCATCATCTCGCCCTTATGATATTCGTTGGGGCCATAGACGTTGAAGAATTTCAGTCCGGCCCATTGTGGCGGGTGAGGGCGGCCCCGGCGCACCTGATCGATCACGAACCGGTCGAATGCCAGTTTCGACCAACCATAAGCATTGAGCGGGCGCAAAGCCGCCAGGGCCGCCGGATCATTATCGTCGGAGAAGCCCTGGCTGCCATCGCCATAGGTGGCGGCGGACGAGGCATAGATAAGGGGCACGTCATGGGCGGCACACCAGTCCCACAGAAGGGTGGACAGGCCGATATTCGTTTCGACGATCAGGTCGGCATCGGTTTCCGTGGTCGCGGAGATTGCACCCATATGCAGAACGGCCTTCACCGACCCGGCCCGTGCGGCCAGGAAGGATGGCAACTGATCAGGTGCCACGAAGCCAGTCACCAGATGCTTTGCCAGATTGCGCCATTTGTCGCCGGACCCCAGCCGGTCGCAGACCACCACCTCTTCCCCGCGCGCGGCCAAGGCCGCGACGAGGTTGGAGCCGATGAAGCCGGCCCCGCCGGTTATAATGGTCAAGCCGGTCATCGCGTCATACCTGCCGATCAAGTTGCCGCATCAATAAAGCTTTCCGCGAAATCCCGCCATGTACGTTCGGTGCGGATGAAAATCTTGCCCCGGTCGCCGATGGCCCGCGCCTCCTGCCGGTTCGCATAGAGCGTTTCCAGATGGGCCACCGCTTCCTCCACCGAGCTTTCACACCAGCCCTGTCGCGCGCCGCGCGGGTTGGGCACGGGCGTCTGCCGGCGCAGGGGCAGGCAATTTCCCTCCCGGATCAGGTCGCGATGGCCGGTATTGTCCGACAGGATGACGGGCACGCCGCAGGCCATGGCCTCCATGGCCACCAGATTGGTCGCCCCCTCACACCGGTTGGGGAACAGGGCGGCATGGCATTCGGCCAGGATGGGCGCGATCTGGGCACGGGTCAGAAAGCCAAGATCGACAAAGGCGTCGGCAGGCACGCCATGGTCCGCCGCCCATTCGGTGATGCGCAGGCGGTGGGTGGCCGGGTCGA
The DNA here is from genome assembly GCA_016463045.1 of Niveispirillum sp. Taxonomy (GTDB): domain Bacteria; phylum Pseudomonadota; class Alphaproteobacteria; order Azospirillales; family Azospirillaceae; genus Niveispirillum. The sequence continues at coordinate 1,181 of JAEMSB010000198.1, read as the reverse complement.
GCCGCGGTGCACGCACTGCGAGCGGCGATTCCGCGATGTCGGCGGATGTGTGCGGCCAGGCATTGTGCCAAGCAGTGATCAGCAGGGCATCGGGGTGGCGTTCGTGGAAGATACGGAACGCCGCTAGCACCACGTCCTGTGCCTTGCGATATTCGATCTTGCCGCCAGAAAACACCACGAACCGGTCACCGAACAGGCCGGTTCGCGGCAGCAGCGGCATTTCCGAGGGGTCCACGCCTTGGAAGGTGACCCGCACATCGGGCAGCCCGCGTTCGGCCAGCAGGTCGCTGTTATAGGTGGAATGGACGATGATCCGGTCATACTGGCGTGCCCGTTCCAGGGTGGCCTTGTCCAGGCTTGTATCCTCGAACGCGATGACGCCGATATTGCCCTCACCTTGATAAAGGTTGCTCGTGGGCCCCGGCTCGAAATGGTTGCCCAAGGCATGCAGGGCCGTGCAGTCATGCAGCTTCAGCTTCTTGCCACCATGCTTGGCCGAAAGCGCCGAAATCTGGCTATAGCCCTCCAGCAGCGGTTCCAGCTTTTCCCGGGTGGAGGGGCGCATGGTGATGAAGGCCGGCTTCTCCAGCAGCAACGGCGGCTGGTTGCGGTCGACCAGGCATAGGGCCGTGTGGACACCCACCAGCCCCCAGCCATGGATTTCCGTCAACTGCCAGGTCAATGCCAGATTGCGCGCCAAGTCCCATCCCCGAAGTCAGTGCCACCATTATCTTCCCCTGATGCCGACAGAAAAAAGGGGCCGGCCGGCAGCTTGGCACCGGCCGGCCCCCTTGTCAGCATCTGGAATTATCCCCCGAAGGAGATGTTGCTGCTGTTCAGCTTGGCGTTGGATACAACGCCCAGCAGCTTGATCTCCCCGGATGTGATGCTCTGCTCTCCAT
>JAEMSB010000198.1:0-269 GCA_016463045.1 Niveispirillum sp. | reverse complement strand
GGCCAGGACCATGACGCTGCTGCCGGCACGCGGGTTCTTCAGGGCACCGATGGCGGTTCGGATGGCTATCAGGCTGTCATCGGTCAGGCTGCTGCTTGTGGTGGTCAGGCGGACCACCTCGTCATTGGCCATATCGACCTGACCGGTCGCCCGGTCCGCCCCCTGCACCACACCGTCGCCGTTGCGGTCCAGCAGGCTGCGCAAATTGCCGACCAGTACCAGACTGTCCAAGGCCGTCTGGAAGTTGGTGATACGGTCGAAGCCCGTGT
>JAEMSB010000692.1 GCA_016463045.1 Niveispirillum sp. | reverse complement strand
CCCATCCGCCGGCCGCAGTTTCCCTTGAGGGAGCAAGAACCCGGTCAACGTGACCGGGACGGCCCGGCGGATGGGTACCGCCGGGGTTGGTGTCAGGAAGGGCGGGCGGCGCAATGGCGGGCGATGAAATCGGCATGGGTCGGCAGCGCCGCCATCTCATGTCCGATCATCGCCTTGATCTCGCCCAGGAATTCCTTCAGCTCCGCCTCGCTCAACTGATCGGCCAGCGGATGCCAGCTGCGCGGGATCACGCCCTGACCCAGGAACACCTGAATCCAACTGACATCCAGGAACAGTTCATCGAACACGCGGGAGACGCGGCCATGGGAGGCGAAGACGCGCATCCGCCGCTCCAGCTCGTCCGGGATATCCATTGCGCGGCAATCGCGCCAGAATGGACTGTCGTCGCGCTCGGTCGCCTTGTAATGCAGGATGATAAAGTCGCGGATGCGCTCATACTCGGCGCGCGCCTTCTCGTTGAAATCATCCACCTCCACCGCGTCGATGCCGTCATTGGGCAGGGCCATCAGGATGCGGGTGATGGCCGATTGCACCAGATGGATGGAGGTGCTTTCCAGCGGCTCCAGGAAGCCGCTGGACAGGCCCACGGCCACGACATTGCGGTTCCACATCTTTTTGCGACGACCTGCTGTAAAGCGCAGCAGACGCGGTTCGGCCTGGGGCATGCCATCCAGATTGGCCATCAGGATGTCGCGGGCCTGTTCCTCGCCCATATAGCGGCTGGCAAAGACATGGCCGTTGCCGATGCGATGCTGTAGCGGGATGCGCCATTGCCAGCCGGCGGAATGCGCCGTGGAGCGGGTATAGGGCGTGAATTCGCCGCCATTGGCGCAGGGCACGGCCCAGGCGCGGTCGCAGGGCAGCCAGTGGGACCAATCCTCGAACCCCGTACCCAGCGCCTGCTCGATCAGCAGGCCGCGGAAGCCGGAGCAATCGATGAACAGGTCGCCCTCAATCCGCGCGCCGTCCTCCATCTCCACGGCCTCTACATGGCCGTTGAAGGCGTTCAGGATGGTGCGGCGGATCTTCCCCTCTGTCCGCACCACACCGCGTTCGGTGGCGAAGCGGCGCAGGAAGGCGGCATAAAGGCCGGCATCGAAATGGAAGGCATGGGTCAGCGGTTCCAGCGGCGTGCGCCGCTGTGGCCCCGGACGGCCATAGCGCAGGGCGCGGGCGGCAACCGTGTTGTAGACATATTGTTCCCAGTCCCCATCCAGCCCCAGCGCATGGGCGCGACGCCAGACATGGTGGAAATGGGTCATGCCGAGGGGTAGGCCCAGCGCCCCGAAGGCATGCATATAGCGATGGCCCTGGCGGTACCAGTCCTTGAACTCAATGCCCAGCTTGATGGTGCCGTTGGTGGCACGCAGGAACTCATCCTCGTCGATGCCCAGCACGCGGTTGAAGGTGGCAATGGGCGGGATCGTCGCCTCCCCCACCCCGACGGTGCCGATCTCCTCCGATTCCACCAGATGCAGCCTGTGGGTCTTACCGGCCACGCGGGCCAGGGCCGCCGCCGACATCCAGCCGGCCGTACCGCCACCGACGATCACGATGCTGCGAATGGGTTTGTGCATGTTGGTCTGCCCGAATGCGATGGGAATGTCAGGGTAAGGGGAAAGGAGCGGGCGGGCCAAACCAAACGCGCGTTAGCTTTACACCGGTGCGGGACGGCCCAGCAGGTAGCCCTGCAGGAAATCCACCCCGGCCTGTGTCACCCAGGCCCGTTCCGCGTCTGTCTCGATCCCTTCGGCCACGATGCGCGCCCCGGTATCGGCGGCGATGCCGATCAGATGGCGCACGATGCTCTGCTTGTAATGGTCTTGGTCGATGCCCCGGATCAGGGCCATGTCGATCTTCACATAATCCGGCCGCAACTCCTGCAACATGTTCAGGCCCGAAAAGCCGGCGCCGATATCATCCAGCGCCACGCGGAAGCCGGATTGCCGATAGAAAGCCAGGATGCCGCGCAGATGGGCCTGATCCTTCACCTCGGTCGTTTCCGTCACCTCGAACACGATGTCCGACGGCGTCAGGCCCATGTCGCGCACGAAACTGTGGGTGGTGCGCAGGCAATAGGCCGGGTCATAGATGCTGGACGGGTTGAAATTCACGAACAGTTTGGCCCCCGGCG
>JAEMSB010000691.1 GCA_016463045.1 Niveispirillum sp. | reverse complement strand
ACTGGCACTGGCACTGTTCTGCCCCCCGGCAGAGGCCCAGAATGCCAATCCGCCGGCGCAAGCCAAGAAACCCGACAACCCGCCCCCTGGCAGCCCGCCGATGGAACAGGAAGTGATCGTCACGGGCCGGCGCAACGGGGAACCGGATTTTCAAGAACAGCAGGAATTCCATTATGAGGAATACCGCCGCCTGAAAGCCATCTATGATCCCGATCCCCTTCCCGTCATCCGCAGCGACCGCCTGGTCCGCATGCCGGAGGCGACCAGCAGCACGGTACAGGGCAAGCCGACCCTGACGGAGAAACAATGGTGAGCGTGGCGGATCTGGTTCAGGCGGCGGAAAAGGCGACGGACCAGGGAGACGGGGCGGCAGCCCTGACATTGTGGCGGCAGGTTCTGGATGCCGACCCCGACCATGTGGTGGCCCTGACGATCCTGGGGGATGCGGCGCGCCGTGCCGACCGCGTAGAGCAAGCCGAGGCCTTGCTGCTGCGCGCGGTGGCGGTTGCACCACGGCTGGTACCGGCCCGCTGCGCGCTGGCAAACCTGCTGCTTCATACGGGGCGGGAAGCCGATGCCGGGGCGCATCTAGCCGTGGCACAGGAGCAGGGCGCCCATCAACCCTATGTCTGGTACGATACCGGTCTGTGGCGGCGTGTGACGGGCGATGCCGCAGGCGCCTTGGCCGCGTTCGAGCGATGCCTGTCGATCACGCCGGAAGACCCGTCGGCCAAACTGAGCCGCGCCCTGGCCCTGCTGCGGCTAGGCCGATGGGATGAAGGGTTCCGGGACTATCATCACCGCTGGTCCGTATCCGCCCGCCCACCCCGGCATCGGGGGATCGCGCCCTGGCGGGGCGAGGATATAAAGGGCCGGCGTCTGCTGGTCTGGGATGAACAGGGGGCCGGCGATACCATCATGTGCGCGCGGCTGGTACGCCCGCTGATCGATGCCGGGGCGGAAGTAGTGATGGAGGTGCCGGCAGCCCTGACACCCCTGTTCGCCGATGGGCGGCACGGGATCATCGTGGCCCGCGATCACGCCTTGCCCCCGGTCGACATGCAGGTGCCCTTGCTGGACCTGCCCGGCATCCTGGGCCTGACCCCGACCACGATCCCCTGGGACGGGCCCTATATCAGTATCGATGCGGCCCTGTCGGCCCGCTGGGCCGACGCAATGCCGCGCCGACAGGGACGGATGCGCATCGGATTCAGTTGGGCCGGCAACCCCGCCCATCCCGGTGATTTCTGGCGCTCGCCCGGCCTGTCCGCTCTGCTTCCGCTGCTGTCGCGCGCCAATGCCGACTGGTACGCGCTGCAGGTGGCCAGCGGGCGGGAGCAAATGGCTACCACCCCCCTGCCCGGCCAGGTCACCGATCTGGGCGCACGGATCACAGGCTGGGCTGATACGGCGGCGATCCTGCCGCATCTGGACCTGCTGATCACGCCGGACAGCGCCCTGGCCCATCTGGCCGGTGCCATGGGCCGGCCTGTCTGGACCCTGATCGCCACCGATACGGACTGGCGCTGGCTGGACCAGGGGACGAAGACGGGCTGGTATCCCTCCATGCGGCTGTTCCGGCAGCAGCGCTGCGGCGACTGGGCCGGCCTGCTGTCGCGCGTCGGGCTGGCGCTGCCGGCTTGATCCCGGCGGCGCGGCGCGGCACCATCATGGGTGTTGACGCCCCTGCCGCCGGAGACGCGCTTGGACCTGGACAGCCTGACCACCGCCTTCGACATGCTGACCGACGGTGTGGCCCTGTTCGATGTGCAGGAAAGGCTGGTGGTCGCCAATCCCGCCTTCAAGGCGCTGTTCCCCGTGACGGCGGCACACATGGTGGCGGGAACGCCGTTCGAGGATCTGCTGCGCCATGGCATTGCGGCGGGCGACAATCTGCACGCCCAGGGCCGCGACCTGGAGGAATATGTCGCCGAGCGGATGTGGGCCTTCCGCAACCCTGCCGGCCAGCCGGGTGAATTCCTGCTGTCGGACGGGCGTTGGATTCGGGTCCATGACCGGCGTCTGCCCCAGGGTGGCACCCTGTGCGTTCGCACCGACATTACCGAACTAAAGCGTGGGGAACAGCAGCTGCGCGACAGCGAACAGCGCTATCGCCAGCTGGTGGACCTGTCGCCCGACGGGATCGCGGTCCATGA
>JAEMSB010000690.1 GCA_016463045.1 Niveispirillum sp. | reverse complement strand
GATAGGGGTGGACCATGTCGCCTTGGATGGGGCCGGGCCGCACAATCGCCACCTCGATCACCAGATCATAGAATTCGCGCGGACGCAGGCGCGGCAGCATCGACATCTGCGCCCGGCTTTCGATCTGGAACACGCCGATCGTGTCGGCCCGACAGATCATCTCATAGGTGTCGCGATCATCATTGGGAATGTCGGTCAGGCCCAGGGGCCGGCCCAGCCGCTGACCCAGCATTTCCAGACCGCGCCGCATGCAGGACAGCATGCCCAGCGCCAGTACATCGATCTTCAGCAGGCCCAAAGCCTCGACATCATCCTTGTCCCATTCGACGACGGTGCGATCCTCCATGGCCGCATTCTCAATGGGGACCAGTTCATCCAGGCGCGAGCGGGAGATGACGAAGCCACCCACATGCTGTGACAGATGCCGGGGAAAGCCGCGCAAATCATAGGCCAGCTCCATGCAGAGCGCCAGGGTCGGGTCGGACGGGTCCAGCCCCGCCTCGCGTGCCGTGCCCTCATGTTCCACCCCATGCCGGTTCCAGCCCAGGCGGACCAGGGCGCCGACAACATCGTCGGACAGGCCCAGCACCTTGCCCACCTCCCGGATGGCCATGCGGGAACGGTAGCAGATGATTGTCGCCACCAGGCCGGCATGGTCGCGGCCATATTTGGTGTAGATGTACTGCATCACCTCCTCGCGCCGCTCATGCTCGAAATCGACATCGATGTCGGGCGGCTCGTGCCGGTCTTCGGAGATGAAACGCTCAATCAGCAGTTCATGATGGTTGGGATCGACGGCGGTGATGCCCAGGCAGAAGCAGACGGCGGAATTGGCCGCCGATCCCCGTCCCTGGCACAGGATCTCGCGCGACCGGGCGAAGCGGACAATGTCATGCACGGTCAGGAAATAGGGCGCGTATTTCAGCCGACCGATCAGGTCGAATTCATACAGAAGCTGTTTGCGCACCTTTTCCGGCACGCCTTGCGCATAAAACCGTTTCGCCCCCTCCCAGGTCAGACGCTCCAGCTCTTCCTGCGGGGTGCGGCCATCCGGGATGGGGTCAATGGGGTAATCGTAGCGCAGCTCATCCATGCTGAAGGTACAGCGATCGGCGATCAGGCGGCTATTGGTCAGGGCGTCGGGCCGGTCAGCGAACAAGGAGGCCATGTCCGCCGCCGGTTTTGGATAATGATCGGCATGGGGCGACAGGATGCGACCGGCATTGGCCAGGGTACGGCCATGGCGGATGCAGGTCAGGATGTCGAACAGGCGCTGCCGGTCCGGGTGGTGATAGCGGACATCATGGGTGGCCAGCAGGCCAACGCCTGACCGGTCGGCCCGTTCCCCCAGCCGCAGCAGGCGGGAACGGTCATAGCCCTGGTAAAGCGGGGCCACGGCCAGATAAAGCCCCGCCGCCGCCAGGGCGCGGAACCGGTCCAGCTGTACCGACAGGTCGGACAGGCGAGCCGGCGTGGCCCTGCCATCAGGTGCCAGCACGGCCAGGATCTGCCCTTCTGCCGCCGCCGCCAGATCGGCCAGGGCCAGGTGGCATTCGCCCTTGGCCCCGCGCCGCTTACCCAGCGTCAGCAGCCGGGTCAACCTTCCATAGGCGGCGCGGTCGGTGGGATAGCACAGGACCGGCGGTGCATCGGCCAGGGTCAGCCGGCACCCCACCACCAGCCGCATACGGTGCTGCTTGCAGGCCGTATGCATACGCACGACGCCGGCCAGACTGTCATGGTCGGTAATGGCGATGGCGTCGCGGCCCAAACCGGCGGCGGCCAGCACCAGCTCATGCGGGTGGGACCCCCCGCGTAGGAAGCTGAAATTGCTGGTCACCTGCAGGTCGACATAATCCCCGTCCCTCATGCGCACAGCCCGTGCAGATACCAGGCCCCCCGGTCATCCGCAGTCCGGAACAGCCAGAAACGCCGGCCATCGCTGAGTTGTGCGCGGTAATAATCCCGCGTCGGGCCTGTGCGTGCGCGCCACCAGTCGGGCCGGATACGCTCCGGTCCCTCCATCCAGTCGATGGACAGATGCCGTCCCCGCCAGACCAGCCCCTGGCCCATCTGCACCGGTTCGGGCGGATGCAGCAGCAGCAGGGGGCGCGTCCCCTCCATCCGCCATGTCCGGGGACGCGAAGGGGCGGGGC
>JAEMSB010000197.1 GCA_016463045.1 Niveispirillum sp. | reverse complement strand
CCTTGGGGCTGGCGCACCCTGCAAAGGGGGCCAGGATCGAAAAGGGGCGGCGCGGCGACAAGCGAGCGGGGAATGCGCTGGGGGGCTGTACTGTCACCCACTTGCCGCCGAACCGTCACAAAAGACTGCACCCAAAGGCGGTAGGGGGGCAAGGGGAAAAGTACGTTTATAACCTTCTGTATCGGTTTAACGAAATTTCCTTAGCTGCGTTGCAGCAAGAAGACCGCCTGCACGCCAAGCCAGTTGGCGCGGACACTGTCGGCGGGGGCGGGAACAGCCCGGTCATCGGCACCCAGAATCAGGCTGCGTTCGATGGTAATTCCCATATCCTGGCATAAAGCGACCATGTCGGCGATGGTGCAAAAGTGGATATTGGGCGTCTCGTACCATTCATGGCCCAGACGGTCCGTTACCGGCATCCGCCCACGAAGCAGCAGATCGGCCCGCACCCGCCAATAGCCGAAATTGGGCACAGAGACGATGGCATGACGCCCGATACGGACCAGATGATCCAGCACGATGCGCGGGTGCCGCGTGGCCTGCAGGGTCTGCGACAGGATAACGTAATCGAACCCGTCGCTGGGATAATCCTTCAGGTCGGTATCGGCGTCGCCTTGGATCACGGCCAGACCACGGGCGACGGAAGCCCGTACCCCGTCCATCGACAGCTCGATGCCGCGTCCGTCCACCTGCTTGCGGTGAACCAGGGCATGCAGCAGTTCGCCGTCGCCGCAGCCGACATCCAGCACGCGGCTGCCGGCCTCGACCCAGTCGACAATGCTTTCCAGATCGCTGCGGATGGCGGCGGGTGGCAGAAGGGAGGTCACGGCCATTGGTCTGTTACCCCACCTTGGCGGCGATGCCGCGCCGGGCCGCGTGGCCTTCGATGAAGCCGCGTGCCACCTGATAGAATTCCGGCACATCCAGCAGGAAGGCGTCGTGGCCCTTGTCCGTCTCCACCTCGACAAAGCTGACATTGGCGGCGACGGCGTTCAGGGCATGAACCAGGGCCCGGCTTTCGCTGGTCGGGAACAGCCAGTCGCTGGAAAAGCTGATGACGCAGAACTTGACCGGCGTGCCCGTCAGGCGCCCGTCGGGTCCGGTCACGCGGAAGGCATTGGCCAGCACCCCGCCATGGTCGGCAGCCAGATCGAAATAATCCATGGCGCGGGTGATATAGAGATAGGAATTGGCATCGAACCGTTCGACAAAGCTGATGCCCTGATAGCGCAGATAGCTTTCCACCTGAAAGTCGGCGTCAAAACCGAAGGTGATCGATTTGCGATCCTGCAGGTTGCGCCCGAATTTCCGGTGCAATGCTGGTTCGGACAGGTAGGTGATGTGGGCGGCCATGCGCGCCACCGACAGGCCCTTGGTCGGCCTTGTCCCCTGGTTCAGATAATCACCCAGACGCCAGTCGGGGTCGGCCATGATGGCCTGACGCCCGACCTCATGGAAGGCGATGTTCTGCGCGCTGTGGCGGGCCGCCGTGGCGATGGGCAGGCAGCAATAGACCTTGTCCGGGTAGGAAACGGCCCATTGCAGCACCTGCATCCCGCCCATCGATCCGCCGATGACACAGAACAACTGATCGATGCCCAGATGGTCGATCAGCATTTTCTGGGCCCGCACCATGTCGGCGATGGTGATGACGGGGAAATTCAGGGCCCAGGGCTTGCCCGTGGCAGCATCCGTCTCTTTCGGCCCCTCACTGCCCAGGCAGCCGCCGATGACATTGGAACAGATGACGAAGAACCGGTCGGTATCCACGGGCCGGCCCGGACCCACCATCAGGTCCCACCAGCCTTGCTTGCCCGTCACCGGATGCTGTTCGGCCACATACTGGTCGCCGGTCAGCGCATGGCAGACCAGCACGGCGTTGGAACGGTCGGCATTCAGCCTGCCATAGGTGCGGTAGGCCAGCCGAAAGCCGGAAAGCGTGCCGCCGCCATCCAGTTCCAGCGGCTGATCCAGGCCCAGCCGGATACAGCCTGCGGGGCCGGAGTTGGCGGCTTCGCTGGTGTCCTGGCTCGTCGCGTCGATGGCCACATTCATGGTTGCTGGCTGTCCCGTCCGGTCATGCGACCCGGTGTGGCGGGCCCTGTGGGGCCGTGCCGGGCTGGGTGACAAGAGCTATGAAGGGGGGCGGCGGGTGTCAATGTTTTCTTTGATTTCGGGGGGGCATCCCGCCTAATACTATCCGCCTCCCGAAGGACCTACAACCGGCCCTCCATGCCCACCAAACCGACCTTGGACGACTTGCGCCGCCAGATCGATACGATCGATGCGGAAATCCATACGCTGCTCATGCGCCGTGCGCAGGTGGTGGAGGAGGTGGCGAAGGTGAAACCGCCCGGCCGTCCCCACATCCGCCCCGGTCGCGAGGCGGAGATCGTGCGCAATCTGGTGGGCCGGCACAGCGGTGCCTTCCCCGTGGAAGCCGTGGTCCGCATGTGGCGCGAGATGATCGCCGCCCTGACCCGCATCCAGGGCCCGCTGGCCGTGGCCGTCGTGTGTGCGAACGAGGCGCAGAGCCCGCTTTGGGACAATGCGCGCGACCATTTCGGGTCCACGACGCCCACCTTTGCGGTCAATACGCCGATGGCGGCGCTGCGCGCCGTATCCGAAGGCACCGCGACCCTGGCCGTCGTGCCCTGGCCGGAAGAAGATGATAACGACCCCTGGTGGCGTTACATCCTGTCCCCTGATCCCAAGACCCCGCGTATCATCGCCCGCCTGCCCTTCCTGCGGGTGGAGGGGCAGAGCGTGGGCCGCGAGGGCGGCGACGCCCTGGTCCTGGCCGCCGTACCGATGGAAGCGACCGGCGATGACCGCGCCCTTCTGGCCGTGGAAGTGACACAGGATGTCAGCCGGGGCCGGTTGAAGGATGTGCTGGAAGGGGCCGGCTTCGCCACCTTGCAGCTGCGCACCCACCATCTGCCCGGTGGTGGCGGTGCGGTGCATCTGGTGGAGGTCGAAGGATTCGTCCCCCTGGACGACCCCCGCCTGTCCGCCACCCTGCAGCGCCTGGGCGACAGCGCCTCCAGCGTCCTGCCCATCGGCGCCTATGCCACGCCGGTGATGCTGGCGCGGGGGTAAGGCGGTCTTCGATACCCAACTGCGCCGCCTGCGTGATTTCATTTCCAACCCGCGCTATCCTGCCCGCCGGTTTCCATCGGTGGTGAAGGTCCTTTCATGACGCAGCAATTGCTCCTGTCTGGCGGTCTGGTGTTTGACGGGTTGTCGGCCCCGCAGCCGGGGCTTGGGGTGCTGGTCAGTGACGGGCATATCGCATCGGTAGCACCGGTGGGGGATTTCGCGGGCTATGCGGGGCTGCGTCACGATACGTCGGGCGCCACGCTGATGCCCGGTCTGGTCGATGCGCATGTGCATCTGGCGCTGGAGGCGACGGGCGATGTCGTCACCACCCTTCGGCAACGGCCCATGGGCGACCTGACCCTGCGCCTGCTGGAGAATGCCCAGGCCACGCTGGCCGGCGGTATCACGTCCATGCGCGATCTGGGCGGTGTGGAATGGCTGGAAATCTCCATCCGCGACGCCATCCGTGCGGGCCGGCATGCCGGCCCCTCCATGCGCTGTGCCGGCAAGGCGCTGACCATTACGGGCGGGCATGGGGCCTGGATCGGGATTGAATGCGACGGGCCCAATGACTGGCTGCGTGGGGTGCGCACCAATGTCAAACATGGGGCCGACTGCATCAAGCTGATCGCCACCGGCGGTGTTCTGACCGGTGGGGTGGACCCGCTGGCCCCGCACCCTGCAGAAGGCGAACTGGCCGCCGCCGTCACCATGGCCCATGATTTCGGGTTGAGGATCACGGCCCACGCCCAGGGTGCGCGCGGCATTGCCCGTGCCGTCGCGGCGGGGGTGGATAGTATCGAACATGGGTTCGAACTGACCGATGCGCAGATCGCCATCATGATCGACAAGGGCGTGCGGCTGGTCCCCACCTTGTCCGCCATGATGGCCCTGCTGGAAATGAAGGACCGGCTGCCGGCCTTTGTCCGGGCCAAGGCGGAACGGTTCGGCAGTATGCATTTCGACAGTTTTCGCCGCTTCGTCGCGGCGGGCGGGGTGGTGGCGCTGGGCACCGATGCTGGCACGCCCGGTAACCGCCATGGGGAGAATGCACAGGAGCTGCGGCACATGGTGGCGCTGGGCATGGACCCGCTGGCCGCATTGAAGGCTGGAACCTCGGTTGCCGCCGACCTTCTGGACTTCCCCGACCGGGGCCGCATCGTGAAGGGGGCGGCGGCGGATTTGCTGCTGGTGCCCGGCAATGTTATGGCGGATATCGACGCGGCGGCGGATGCGTCACGGCATCTGGCGCTGTGGAAGGATGGGGCGCGTGTCACCCTATCCCGCGCCGTGCCCGCGCAAGGCTTCACGCCTGCCTCTGCCGCCGGATTTTGAGGTTTACCGTTTGGCCAGCAGATCCTGGTGGCCGACCGTCAGGCGTGCGCCCTGTTCGCTGGCCAGGGTGCGGCGGCGGCTGGCCCAGGCGGCGATGCGGGCGCTGCTGCCGGGGTCCTGCTCCGTGGCTGCCTTTTCATAGCCGGCAATCATGGCTAGATGGGCGGCAATCTGCTTGGGCCCGATCTTCCAGTCGGCCTGGGCTGTTTCCACCTTGTATCCCGCCCCCGTCAGGGCGCTGGCAAGGGCCTGTGGGGCCGCGGGTCCCAGGGCGGGTCCGCCCAGCCCCTTGGCGCGGCCCATATGGGTGTGGAACAGGTCCAGCACGAACCCGTCATCCTCGTCCGCAATGGAAAACTCGACGCGCCCGTCAACGGTCAGCGTCACCAGCAGGGGCGGGAAACCGCAACTGGCCAGCTCCTTCACGAACCGGTCCAGCCAGGGCAGCGATACCAGATCGAACAGTGCCTTGGCGGTGATCCCGTCATACTGGTTCAGGCCCAGTTCCGCCGGGTCCTGCGCCAGATCGAAGCTGCGCATTTCCACCCGCACGGCCATGTCGTCGCAGGTGATCATATAGGCGCGGCGCTGTTCCTTATGTTCCCAGCCATTGCGGTCGGCCCAGCGCCCGATCTCCCCTGGCGCCTTTGACAGAAGCTTACGGTCCTTCTCGATCAGGGTCCAATCCTGCTCGCCCCGGCCCAGCTTCATGGCAAGTTGCCGGACATTGCTGCCGGTACCGGCACCCAGATCGATGATCATGGGATGGGCCGGCAGCACGCGCCCGAAGGCCCAGGCCAGCCCCACGGCGCGCGCCGCCTCATCCAGCGGTTCACGCAGGCGCAGCCAGTCGGGTTCGAAATCAAGGGTCATGACGGTGTCCGATCACTTTCCTTCGGAAACCAAGATGCCGGATAGGGCGTCCTTGATCAATGAAACAGAATGTTGCCATGTCGGCAACCCATCGCCCGCCCGCCATGCCGCCGCGCGGGCCGCGTCCAGTGCGGCAGGATCGGACAGCAGCCGTTCAAAGGCCGCAGCCAGGGCGGCCACGTCACCCGGCGGGACAACGGCGCCGGCAGCGGGGGGCACCACCTCTGCCAGACCGCCGGCATCGGTAACGATACAGGGCAGACCGCGTTTCAGGGCGTCGGCGGCCACCATGCCATAGCCTTCATGAAAACTGACCAGTGTGAACAGATCCGCCGCGCGCCATTCGGCCTCCAGTGCCGGGCCCGACAATTCACCCGCCAGCCGCACCCGGTCGGCCAGACCATGCCCGGCGATGGACAGGGCGATGGAGGCGGCCTGTCCGGGATGGCGGGCGTCGCTGCCCACCAGGACCAGCCGCCAGGGCAGGTGCCTGACACGGGCCAGCGCCTCGATCAGTACCAGATGCCCCTTGCGCGGGGTCAGGGTGGCGACACACAGGATGGTGGGACCATCGCCCCCGCCGCTGCCCGTGGCGGGTTCGGCAGGATCGGTGCCGGGATTGGCGATGCTGATCCGGGCCGGCGGCACCGACAGGCCCACCACCCCCTGCATCGGGGTGCGCGACGGTACGATGACATGGCGCATATGGGCCAGGGCATCGCGTTCAATCCGGAACAGGATATCGGCCTGTTCTGGCGTCAATCCGTTTTCCAGATAGAGCGGGTGATGCACCAAGGCGGCAAAGCGCAGGCGGTAGCGATCCACCCAGATGGCATGTGCCGCCACCGGCAGGGCCAGACCGTCGATCAGGACGGGCGCGCCATCGGGGATGGCCGCCATGATGGCATCGGCGGCATTGCGCGACGGATCATCGACAAAGGGATGTGGTCCCGGCAGTTCATGTACGATGACCGTTTCCCCCAGATCACGCAGATCCGCCACCAGCCGGCGCAGATAGCCGTAACCGCCCGTCAGCTGGTTGATGTCACCGGGGCAAATGATATGCAGGGGCTGGCCGATCATGGTGCCGCATTTCCGTTCAGCGGTGCCTCATACGAACCCCAGGCGGTATGGCTTTCCGACAGGGTGACCCGCAGGCCATCCAGCGCCGGCCCATCGGCGCCCAGCGCACCTGCGCGGATGCCGGCTGCGATCTTGCGGTGAATATCGCCCGCCAGATATTCGGTGGTGGTGTTGCGCCCGCGATATTCCGGCATCTCGTCCAGGTTCTTGTAATTCAGCGGTGCCAGAACCTGTTTCAGCAGGGCGGATGCGGCCCCGATATCCACCACCAGCCCTTCCGGTGACAGCTGTCGGCGGCGGAATTCGGCATCCACGACAAAGGTGGCGCCGTGCAGGGCCTGCGCCGGGCCGAAAATTGCCCCCACAAAGGAATGGGCGATCATGATGTGGTCACGCACCGACACGGAATACATGCCTGTCCTTTCAGGGAACGGAGTGCTGGTAACGGATGACGGGACATCCGAATGGCAGGCCAGCTAGGTCTGCCATGGCCATGGGCAAGTCCGTAAAATCGACGCGGGCGCCCAGCAGAAGGTCGAGAACCGGATCGGCCAGCAGCGACAAGGCCTTGTCCAGCCGCCGCGATAGGGTCCAGCGCGGGCGGAAGGAGGGAGATACCCTGCCCACCTGCGACGAGATGATGCGGTGCCGTCCGGCATGGAACCCACCGCCCAGCGGCACCGTCACGGGCCGGTCGCCGTACCAGGATGCCTCCACGATGGTGGCCTCCATCCCCGCCAGGCGCAGGGCGGTGGCAAGGCCGCTTTCGCTAGCACTGGTATGGATGACCAGATCGCAATCCAAGCCGTCGGCCTTGTCCGGTGTCATGAACGCGGCGCCAAAGGCATGGGCCAGATCGGCGCGGGCCGGGTCGATATCGACCAGCGTGACATCCGCCCCCGGCATGCGTGCCGCCAGATAGGCCGTCAGCCCGCCGACAATGCCGGCCCCCACCACCGCGATACGCTGTCCGGGTGCCGCCCCGCCATCCCACAGGATGTTCAGGGCCGTTTCCATGTTTGCGGCCAGGATGGCGCGTTCGGTGGGGACGGCATCGGGGACGGGGCGGCACCCCTCCACCGGGATCACGGCCACATCCTGATGCGGGTGCAGGGAAAAGACGCGCCGTCCCTTTAGATTGGCAGGGCCGTAATCGGCAATGCCGACCAGGGCATAGCCATATTTCACCGGCCCTGGAAAATCCCCCTCCTGAAACGGGCAGCGCATCAGGGGGTGCAGTTCGGCAGGCACGCCGCCCCGGAAGACCAGTCCTTCCGTACCCCGGCTGATCCCGCTGGCCAGCGCGCGGACCAGGACATCACCGGCCATGGGTTCGGGCAATTCCTGATGGCACAGCGCCCCTTTGCCAGGGGCCAGCGTCCAGAAGGCGGTGGCACGGTCGGGCAGGGGCATCATGTGCTCTCACGCTCCATGAACAGGGGCGGGCAGCATACGGGAGAAGGCAGGGGCGAATAAAGCCATCAGTCATAAACTATGAC
>JAEMSB010000196.1:7466-7894 GCA_016463045.1 Niveispirillum sp. | reverse complement strand
AGGTCACCGAGCCGCCCAGGCCGAAGGGATTGCCTGCCGCCAGCACCCATTGCCGGCCCTCCCGCCGCGAGCAGGGCTTCCGCTGCGTCCCGCTGGACACAGAGATCGCTGTTCAGCATCTCACGCAGCGCAGTGATCCGGGCCCGTTTGGCAGCATCATCCATTGCCGGGGGGGACTGTCCCCAGACGGTGGCAACCGGGCCGGAAACCAAGACCAGCAGCAGCGACAGGGTGCCGCCCATCCGCCGAAGCAGCCTGTGAGCGCAACCATGCGTATGGCGACACGGTTCCATTCTACCTGCCTGTACCTTTCTTCCGGCACCCTTCAACGCGTGACGGCCTGCTCGACCTCGATCTCCAGCTTTTCCTTTTCCTTGCGCAGGGCTTCCAACTGGCGGGCCTTTTCCGCATCGGGGATGTAGGGGTTC
>JAEMSB010000196.1:0-7456 GCA_016463045.1 Niveispirillum sp. | reverse complement strand
GCTTGGTCTGTAACCCATCCAACTCAGCACCAAGGGTGACCAGCTTCTTTTCCGCCTCCGTGCGCTGCTGTGCAACGGCGGCCTGCTGGCTGGCAAGCCGTTCCGCTTCACGCTGGCGCTGGACATTCTGGTCCTGGGCGTTTTCGAACTGCGTCTGTTTTTGTTCAAGCCGCTGATCATAGGTGCCCGAGGTCACGCCCTGCAGGCCGGAAAGGAAACCACCTTTGGACGGGTCTGACGTGGTCTGGCAGGCGGTCAGCACAAGGCTGACCGCAAACCACACGCCGTGGCGTATCGGTGATCGCATTCTGTTCGTCCTTTTATCCGACACGAGAAACCTTGCGGCGTTCGACCAGCGTATCGACCTCCGATTCCAGCGAGGCGATTTGGCTGCGCAGCTTGGTCAGCTCCGCATCCATCTTCTTCTGCTGGTCGTCATTGCCGCCCAGACTGGCCGCTTCCTTCTGGATATCCTCCAACTCCTTCTGCTTCTTGCGCAGACCGCTCAGCGTGCCGGTAAGGACCTGGCGGTTGGAATCGACAGCGGCAATGTCCCTTCGGGCCTGGTCCATGGTAAGGCTGCCATCGGCGATCTGCTTGTCGATGCGATCAATTTCTAGCTTGTCGTTGGCGATGACCTGACGCGCATTGTCAGACAGCGAGGCGAGCTTCGTATTCTCATTCTCGAGGTCGGTGATGATGGCGTTGTACTGCGCCTCGGCGGTAGCGTACTGCTTCTTCTTCTCGGCGATATAGGTGCCGGCCAGACCACCAGCGGCGGCACCCACGGCGGCGCCGGCCGCGATATCCTTGCTTTTGCCGCCAGCGGCGGCCATCAGCACCGCGCCCAGGATGGCGCCCATCGCGGCCCCTTCCACAACGGTCTGAGTGTAGTTCTTCGACTGTTCGCGCAGTGCGACTTCCTGCGGCGTCAACGGTCGGTTCGGCTTGGTAGTCGCGCAGGCGGACAGAAGGAACCCGGCCGTGACGCAAGTGGCGACTGTGCGGAAACCTAACGACTTAGTCATCCAAACTTCTCCCCCTTGATTGACTTCACTTCCCCATCTTCAGCCATTCATCCAGCCATTGGGCCCGGGTGATCTTCCCGTCCTTTTGAAAGCGGGTAATATGGTCTACATGCTTTTGAAGGTACGGTACAAGCGTAGACACACCCAAAGAGCTTAGTTCTACCGATAATATGTCCCTTTGATGGGTAATGGTGTCGGTACTATAATTCCCAGAAGTGCCGAGGACCGTATCGGCATAATATTTCAGATTGTCCGACAGCACAGCCTCATCTGCCTGCAGCTGCTGGTGCAGCTTTTTCGTGCGTTCCTCGTCAGGGGCGGTGGCTTCCCGACCCTTCACGATGCTGCGCAGCGCCTCGACAGCCCGGGCATCATCGCGCAGCTTCTGCCCCAGGAAAGCCCCCAGGCGCAGGGTGGATCTCGCGGTGCGGTCGCGCTGCTCGTCGCGCTCGGCAATGTTTTGGCGCAGCGCCAGACCCAACTTTTCCAATCGCTGGCGCATGGCGGGACTCTCAGCGGCCTTGCCGATGATGGCCAGTTCCTCGATCGGGTCGTCGGATGCCTTCCCCCCAGCCAGGGCATCGGGTTTGGTCGGTGTCGGCTTCTCCGCCTGGGACTGGCTCCCCAAGGCTGACCAAGCTGTTTTGATCTCCTGCAGGCGTGCGTTGGAGGTGATGACGGGGCCGGCGACCACGGGCCGGAACCCGGAGGTCTTGGCGCGGCGCGGCCCGTCACCCTGGTAGAGAGGCACCTCTTGCCTATAGGCGGAGCGGATGTCGGCCTCCGCTGTCAGGAAGTTACCACCACGCACGACATAGCCGCCGGCTTGGCCATGCAACCGTCCCAGCTTCGCAGCCCGGAACGGTTCCAGCACGATCTCGTCCATATTGCCCAGCATGTCGTGCAGGCCCAGGGGATTGGGCTTCAGCAGGCCGGTCAATTGCGGCTTGCCGGCTGCCGACTGGCTGCTGCCGAACCAGACATGGGCTGTTAACCCCTGGGGCATGGGATAAGTGCGTTCCTGGAAATCCGATGGCGATACGGCCCCACCACCGCGCGCCGCGAATTCCCATTCGGTCTCCGTGGGCAGGCGGACATAGCCAATCTCGTCCCCGTCGCGTGGTAGCTTGTCCTTTGCGTTGAGCCGGAGCCACAGGCTGTACCTGTCAGCAAAGTTCATCGCATCCAGCCAGGTGACTGACCCCTGGGCCATGCGTCCAGGCAGCTTGGGCGTGGGACACTTGTCCGATGCAGCGGCGTTGACCGCCTCATATTGCAATTGGCTGATTTCATATTTTGCGATCAGGAAATAGCGCTTGGCCTTGCCGTCAGGAAAGCTGCCTGCGATCTGCGTGATTCGGGAGGCTTCGGCGAAGCCCTGGGTCGCGTCGCTGGAACCCAGGGTGATCTGGTAATCGTCCAGCGGCCCGCCGGCCGGCACGGTGACCTTGCGGAACACCATGGCTCCGTTGCACGGCAGGGGCAGGACGACATCGTCGACCGCCGGTGCGGGGTTAAAGAATTTCTCTTCCCACTGGGCGGCCGATGCCGCCGGGCCGCTGCCCAGCAGCGCAAGGCTCAGCAGTGCCAGCGGCAGGGACCGCACCCGGTCACAGGTCGCGCAGGCTGTCCGCAGGATCGATCTGGATCGCACGGTATCCTCCAATGATTGAGGCGGAAAGGGCCAGACACAGGGTGCCGGCATACGTAAGGACGGCATGAATGGGCATGAGGCGACAGACCAGCATGTCCGCGGGCAGCCCCTCGGCGAAGACGCGGTTGAGCAGTGCGGCGACGGTCAGGAAGAACAGCAGTGCGATGCTGGTGCCCAATATGGCGACCAGTGCGGCCTGGGTGGCGGGGAACAGGAATATGGCACCGCGCGGGAAGCCGATCAGCCGCATCAGGGCGAGGTCGCGGCGCTTGCGTTCTACGCTGGCCCAGAGACTGGCCGCCAGTGAGACCAGGAAGCCGGCAGCCGCGATGGCGACAAGAACTTCGAACAACACAGTCAGTGACCGATCGACGGCCCGTACCAGTTCGATCTGGGCCATCTCCGTCTGGACCTCCAGGCCCTGCTCGCGCAGCCATGCGGCCAAGGGGCCGACACCATCCAGATCACGGGCGAAAATCCGGGCGCTGGCGAAGAGCGGCAATTCCCCGTCCGGCGTGCCGTCCTCTACCCCGAGCAGGGGGACGCTGAAACCGCTGCGATAGCGTTCAGCCGCAATAAGCAGGTCCATTCTGACAAAGACGGCATTCTGTCCCGCCAGCGCCTCCGGTACCACGCCGACGACACGCAAGGTCAGCCATTTGGCTTCCTGGCGCCCGTTGAGCCGACGGGAAAGCACAGCCCGGAACTGTCCGCCGACCGACAGCCGTAACTGCTCGGCCACGGGCTGCCCGATCAGGACATCCATCATATCCGCAGGCTGAGCCAGACCTTTCAGCAGGGGATCGCCCGCCTGGGTCGGGTGCATGGCCAGTGGCGTGGGCAAGGCCCGTCCGCTGCCATCCATCGCATCCAGCGTGGCGGCCAGCGACCGGGTGCGGGGCAGCACGAAGGCTACCTCCGACCGCTGGCGTACATGATCGAACCAGTCCGGCCTCAGGGCGTAGCTGCCGACCAGCCGCACTTCCAGCGTCAGGGGATTGGCCAGCAGCTTCTCAGTCATCTCGCTGACGATGCCGAATTTCAGCCCGAACAGCACCAGCAGCGGCGAGAGCACCGCCATCAGCCCGGCGACCAGACATAGTGACAGCCGCCATTCATGGCCGGCATCTGCCAGTGCCAGCCGCATGGATTGCCGCAGGGCGGTACGCATCCTCATGCCGCGTCCCGCACGAAACGGGTGGTGGGCACGGGGGCATCCGGTACCGTCTGGGCGCATATCCGGTCGATGGGTAACCGGTCCAGCATGTCCCAGTCATGCGACACGAGCAGCAGCGTGGCACCCATGGCCTGTACCATATCCAGCAGCAGCGCGATGATGCGCCCGGCATTTTCGGGATCGACGGATGCCGTTGGTTCATCCGCCAGCACCAGCGCCGGTCGGTGGGCTAGGGCCCGGGCGATCGCTACCCGCTGGCGTTCCCCCACCGACAGGGCGGCGGGCTGTTTGTCCAGCAGCCCGACCAGGCCCAGCCGGTCCACCAGCCGGGGCAGATGCGGTGCCTTCATCTCGAGCAGACGCAGCGACAGGGCGATATTGTCTCGCACCGATAGGAAGGGCAGCAGGCCGCCGGTCTGCAGGATATAGCCGATATGCCGACCGCGCAGCAGAGCCAGCGGGTCGCGGCCAGCCTTCCAAAGTGCCTTGATATCCACGGCTTCCCCGCCTCCGCCCATGTCGAACCTGTCCGCATGGTCGGGGCGCAGCACAAGCCCCAGCAAGTCGAGCAGGGTGCTTTTGCCGCAGCCGCTGGGTCCGGTGATGGCCAGGGCCTCACCGGCCGCGACCCGGAGCCGCGGTACCTCCAGCCGGAAGCCGTCGGTACCGTCACCCCGCTGGCAATACAGACCTTCGATCTCAAGCATGTCGCCGTCCGCTCAAGGCATCATATCCAGCGGAACGGGATAGACGGCCTCCCCCGGATCAGCGCCCGTATCCAGGGCGACCCAGCGGTCGACATCATCATGCATGACTTGGTAGAGGCGCAGCTTGCGGTTCAGATCGTCGATGAAGGCCTGCTGCTGCCCGATGCTCCAGGCGGTCCAGGTATCCTGGTCCAGCTGCAGCGCCTTGCTGTGGTAGGGCATATCCTCCAGATACTCACCCATCAGTCCCAGATCGGCCAGACGCGTGGCCTTGGGGTTGTTGATCAGGTTGGGGTCGCGGCCCAGGGCGGCGGCGGCGGACCGCATCTTGTTGAAGAAATCCGCCGGTTCGAACCGCGCTGCCTCCGCAGTGCGTGCGATGCTTTGCAGGACGGTGCGCATGTCGCTCAACTGGTTGCGGGTCAGCAGTACGCGCACTTCTGTTGTCGCGATCTCCGGGCGCGTCAGGTCGCGGTCGGTGATCCAGGCATTGAACAGGGGGGGTGCCGTGCTCCCCGTTACCCGGCCCAGATAGGCCAACTGCATGGCATGGCCCAGCAGGGCCGCCTCGCGCCGCATGCGCTGTGAGGGGTCCTCCTTCTCCTTCTTCTCGCTGGTATAGGCGGCGACGGCTGTCTGGGCGCTGCCGGCCACCTTCTGGCCTGTGGCCGCGGCCTTCACATTCTGAACCAGAGCATCGGCAAGCGTATCGACCAGCCGGCCGAACTGCCCCACATCCCCGGCATCGACGGGATAGTAGAGCGGCTTTTCGACCAACTCATGCTTGGAAAGCGTGCTGTATTGCCGCTCTGCATCGGCATGGTTGTCCTTGCCCTTGGGCGTCTTCAGATGCAGCGAGTAGATGGCAACGCCACGATAGGCTGCCTCGGCGCGGATATGGTCCGCATCTAGTCCCGTGCTCGACAACTCGTCCTTGCCCGGCAGGGCGCCCGCATCGGTGATCAGAACGATGTAGCGGCCCCCAAATTCCACCCAGGGAACGTCGCGCAGGGCGGTCATCACGCCGCCATAAGCATCTTCGCTGAAGCGGGCAGACGAGACGCCAGCCTCCTTGACCCCGGCGACGGCAGCCATGAACTGGGCCCCGTCTTTGATTTCAGCCGGGTTGGCGAACATCCTGGTGGTATATTCCAGCTGCGGTGCGCCCTTCAGACTGGACCGGAACCCCACCATTCCGAAACGCACCTGATCGCTAAGCCCGGCCTTGCCGATCTTGTCATAAATCGCGCTCACCGCTTGGCGCGTGCGGTCGATATAGGGGCCCATCGAAATGGTCGTGTCGATGACGAACACCACGGAGGCGGTGAAGTTGCGCATGATGCTGGCTTGCGGCTTCGCGGGAGCGGGGGTGGGCGCGCCCTTGCCGTCATCCTTAGACACCGACGCGATCTCCAGCAGGCGGACCCGGTGACCGGCGCCGGAGAAGGTCTCTTCCACATTCAGGATGGGTAGGAGATAGAATTTGTCCTTGAGGTCGACATAGTTTTCCGGCTCGATCGACACCACGCGCGGATCGCTGCCCCCGGACAGCACTTTGGCCCGTAGCGGCCCAACCTCTTTGCCGGGATTTTCCTTCTCCAGAAGAGTCGCCAAATCATCGCGCTTGGCGAACAGCAGCGAGCGGTCGCGGTTGGCGGAATTCGTGAATGCCAGTGCCAGCTGCTGTTTCCATGGCAGCGTCATGTCGGCGCGCACCCAACCGTCGGTGCGGCCCTTCGCCGTCAACCCCACTTCCAGCCATTCATGCCCGGCGAATGTCCGTCGTTCATAGACATAGAAACGCGTCAGGGCCGGCTGGATGGCACCTGGTCCTTCCCCCGGCTCCCGCTTCAACATCAGCCCAGGCCGGGCAAGCACACGCTGGAACAGCGTCTGCTTGCCCGGCATCAGCAACGGTTCGCGGGCCAGCACAGGCGGTGCCGCTACCGTCAGGAAAGACAGGGCCGCCAGGACGGCCATGGTCAGGTTACGCCAGCGACGCCCGGTCATTTCACTGTCTCCAGGATACTGCCGGCCTCGGCATCGCCGGCCTCTTTCGCTTTCTTCAGCCATTCGATGCCCTGTTCGCGCTGCGTGGGGCTGAGGTTCAGTTCGACCAGCAGCTTGCCCAATCGGCGCTGGGCGAAGACATCGCCGGCCTTGGCCGCAGGCTCATACCAGTAGGCCGCCGTTTCTGCGTCGGCGGCGGGCATGGGGCTGGTCTGGGGCGACCAGCTTTCCGGGTCGTACATGCGGGCCAGCGACAGCAGCGCATCCTTCTGCCCACTCCGTGCGGCGCTCTGGAACAAAAGCATCGCCAGGTCCGGTTTACCCTTCTCCAGCAACTCCTTGCCCATCCGGTGAGCGTCGTTGGGGGGCGGGTTCTGGGACAGGAACTTGTTGATGTCGGCCAGGTTCTCCGGCGTTCCAGCGGTCGGTGGTGCCGCACGTGCTTTCGTCTGTTCGGCGGCAACGGGTTCCGGTCCTGGCGTTTCGGGTGTGCGAGTGAAGTACCAGACCGCCACTGCGATCACCGTCACCAGCGCCACGGCACCGCCGATCAGCATTGGCAGGCGCACACCGCCCGCGTCTGGCTGTCGTGGCGATGGCGGCGGCATGACCGGTGCTGCAAAGGTGGGTTCCGGCGCTGGCGGCACCTCAATCACCGGTGATGCGGGGGCGGGGGCAACCGGCGGCGGCGCGATGGGCGGCGGATCAGGCAGACGACCGGAACCGGCAGCACCGCTGGTCCGCACATCGGCTGCGCGTTTGACATGCGCCGGTTCGGCTATGCCATCCAGCCGCATCGTATGATGGAAGCGGATATTGGGTGGGGCGCCGACGATGCTGTCCACGATGGGGGGGCCGAACCGCACGGACAGGGTATTGC
>JAEMSB010000195.1 GCA_016463045.1 Niveispirillum sp. | reverse complement strand
TCAATGGACCGCTGGTGAAGACGGCGCGGGGTTTGGGGATTTATGTGGGGGATGCGTGATCGGCAGCATTCCTGATCTCTGGTCCTTCTCCCTCTCGCTCTACGCCGCCCCTGGCGTGGCAGAGGCCTGCCTGACGGCACAGGACATGCACGGGGCCGATGTCAATCTGCTGCTCTGGGCCGTGTGGTTGGCCAGCCTGGGCCATGACCTGACGGCGGCGGAGGTGGCAGACGCCGAGGCCGCCACGAGGCCCTGGCGGGAAGAGGTTGTCTGGCCATTGCGGGCCGTGCGGCGGCGGTTGAAAACCGGTCCCCTGCCCGCCCCCGATGCCGGCACGGAGTCGCTGCGCACACAGGTAAAAGCAGCGGAACTGGCGGCAGAGAAGGTGCAGCAATCGCTGCTGCAAACCCTGCCCGCGCACCGCCGCACGGGCGGACCTGTTGCCGATCTGCTGCGCGCCAACCTGTCGCTGTTGCCGGGCGGCGACGTTCTGGCCGCTGTAACAATCCCGTTACATGCGGACCTTCGCGATGGGTCGGGCGCGGTGTTAGGGTCGCCCGCATAAACAGACCGCCCGAGAAAGGCGGCAGATCAACACATATCGTCGAAAAGACGGGGGACCCCACATGGCAAGCAAAGGCTTGTTCCTGACCGTATCGCTGTT
Organism: Niveispirillum sp.; assembly: GCA_016463045.1. Lineage (GTDB taxonomy): Bacteria > Pseudomonadota > Alphaproteobacteria > Azospirillales > Azospirillaceae > Niveispirillum. The sequence continues at coordinate 7,242 of JAEMSB010000195.1, read as the reverse complement.
GGCCGTGGCGGCCATCGGTGCCGGCAGCTATTTCACGCTGAAAAGCAATCAGCAGGCGAAGGACGCGGCGGAAGCCGCCAAGTTGAAGCTGGTCCTCGATCAAGAGGTCAGCCCCTGCGATGATTTCTTCCTCCATGCCTGCGGGCCGTGGATCAAGGCCAACCCGATCCCGGCCGACCGGTCGCGCTGGGGCACCTTTGATGAGTTGCAGCAGCGCAACCAGAACCTGCTGCACGACATTCTGGAAAAGGCCGCCAAGGGCAATGAGGCGGGCACCGCCAAGATCGGCGCCTTCTATGCCGCGTGCATGGACGAGGCCGCCGCCGATGCCGCCGGTGTGGCACCTGTGAAGCCGCTGCTGGACCAGATTGCCGCCGTGAAGGACAAGGCCGCCTTGGGCGCCCTGATCGCCACGCTGCATAATGCCGGCGTCAACGCCCTGTTCGGGTTTGGCGCGCAGCAGAGCTTCGCCAAGGCCGAAGATACCATCGCAGCCTTTGACCAGGGTGGCCTGGGCCTGCCCGACCGCGACTATTACTTCAAGGATGACGAGCGCTCCACCAAGCTGCGCGACGCCTATGTGAAACATGTGGCGGCCATTTTCGTGCTGGCCGGTGACGCCGCCGATGTGGCGGACAAGAAGGCGGCCGCCGTCATGGCGTTTGAGACCAAGCTGGCCACTGCCACCATGGGCAAGGTGGACCGCCGCGATACCGCCAAGCTGAACAACCCCACCAGCTTCGACGCCTTCACGGGCAGCGCCAAGGGCGTGGATTTCGCGGCCTATGTCCGTGAGGTCGGCGCGCCCGCCTTCACCGACATGAATGTCAACGATCCGGGCTTCTTCGCGGGTCTGGACAAGGCCCTGGCCGAGACCAGCTTGGACGATATCAAGACCTACCTCGCCTGGCAGTCCCTGCGCGCCACGGCCCCTTGGCTGTCCAAGGGCTTTGTGGATGAGAATTTCGGCTTCTATGGCAAGACCCTGTCGGGTGCCGCCGAGAACCGCCCGCGCTGGAAGCGCTGCACCACGGCGGCCGACAATGCCCTGGGCGAAGATTTGGGCAAGCATTTCGTCGAAGCCGCCTTTGGCCCCGAGCATAAGGCCCGCATGCTGGTCATGCTGGATGATCTGCGCGCGGCCTATGCCGAGGATATCAAGCAGCTGGACTGGATGAGCGAGGAGACCAAGGCCAAGGCCCTGGAGAAGCTGTCCATGATGGCGCAGAAGATCGGCTATCCCGAAAACTGGCGTGATTACACGGCGCTGGAGGTCAAGAAGGACGATCTGGTCGGCAATCAGTTCCGCTCGGCCAAGTTCGAGAACGCCTATCAAATGGCCAAGATCGGCAAGAAGGTGGACAAGAACGAATGGTTCATGACCCCGCCGACGGTGAACGCCTATTATGACCCCAGCCAGAACAACATCAACTTCCCCGCCGGCATCCTTCAGCCGCCCTTCTTTGACTTCAAGGCGGATGATGGCTTGAACTATGGCGCCATCGGGGCCGTGATCGGCCATGAGATGACGCACGGGTTCGATGATGAGGGCCGCGCCTTCGACGCCGTCGGCAATCTGAAGGATTGGTGGACGGAAGAGGATGGGCACAAGTTCGAGGCCAAGGCCCAGTGCCTGGTGGACCAGTATGGTTCCTATCAGGTGGCGGGTGACACCAACCAGAATGGCAAGCTGACGCTGGGCGAGAATACCGCCGACAATGGCGGGTTGCGTCTGGCGCTGATGGCGCTGAAGAACCGCAAGGGCGGGGAAGCAGCCCTGGCCGCGAAGGACGCCAATGGCGTGACGGCGGAACAGAAGCTGTTCTATGGCTGGGCCAGCGTCTGGTGCTCCTCCTCCAAGCCGGAGAATGAGCGGCTGCGCGCCCAGACCGACCCGCATTCGGCCCCGCGCCACCGCGTGAACGGCACGGTCGCCAACATGCCGGAATTCGCCAAGGCCTTTAACTGCCAGCCCACCGACAAGATGGTGCGCGGGGAGAAGGCCTGTAAGGTCTGGTGATCCCGCCATGATCAGAACAGAGGGGGCGGCCCGTGTGGCCGCCCCTTTTTTCATGGCGCAACCATTGTGCAACACGCATTTACGCATATGTTACAAAGCCATGCCGGAACCAAGCCGGCACCCGTGATAATTTCTAAAGCATAAACAACAGGCCCCAAAAGGGCCGCATCCTGCACATAGATCAAAAACAAGGGTTGAGATGATGAAACGGATCGGGATGGGCGCCAGCAGCCTGCTGGCGTTGGGATTGTCGTTCATGCTGTCGGGCAGCGCCCTGGCCGAGACGCAAGTGGCCCAGGCGGCCCCTGCGGCGGCCAAGGCCGGCAAGCCGCCGGCACCGGGCCTGCCGGTGCTGGATGACGCGGTGTCCCCATGCGACAATTTCTTCCTGCATGCCTGTGGCGTGTGGAAGCGCGAGAACCCGATCCCGGACGATCAGGCGCGCTGGGGCAATTTTAATGTGCTGGCCGACAAGAACCTGACTCTGCTGCGCCAGATCCTGGACGAGGCGGTGGCCAAGCCCGATCCGAAGACGGCCCGTATCGCCGATTTCTACGCGTCCTGCATGGATGAGGCGGGCGTGGATGCCAAGGGTCTGGCCCCGCTGTCCCCCATGCTGGACCGGATCAACGGCATGAAGGACAAGAAGGACTTAGGCGCCGTCGTCGGCTATCTGCATGACCAGGGCGTGAACACGCTGTTCGGCTTTGGCCGCATGCAGAAATTCAGCGATGCAGTGCAGACCATCGCGGCGGCGGGTCAGGGTGGTCTGGGCCTGCCGGAACGCGACTTCTATTTCAAGGATGACGCCAAGTCCAAGGAACAGCGCGCCGCCTATGTCGCTCATGTGGCCAAAATGTTCGAACTGGCCGGCACGCCGGCGGACGCCGCCAAGGCCAAGGCCGACGCGGTGATGGCGTTTGAGACGGCCCTGGCCGACGCGTCCATGACGCGCCTGGAACGCCGTGATCCGCAGAAGCAGAACAACCCGACCGCCCTTGCCGATTTCGCCAAGGCCGTGCCGTCCATCGACTGGAACGCCTATCTGTCGGCCATCGGCACCCCCGCCTTTACCGAGATGAATGTCGGGCAGCCGAAATTCTTCGAGGCGATGAACGCCAAGCTGACCCAGGCCAGCCTGGATGACATCAAGACCTACCTGACCTGGCATGTGCTGCGCACCAATGCGCAATGGCTGCCGACCGCGTTCAGCGAGGAAGCCTTCAATTTCTATGGCCGCACCCTGAACGGCACCAAGGAACAGCGTCCCCGCTGGAAGCGCTGTGTCGCCGCGACCGATAATGCGCTGGGCGAAGATCTGGGCCAGTATTTCGTGGAGAAGGCGTTCGGGCCGGAACACAAGAAGCGCATGCTGGTCATGGTCGGCGATGTGCAGGCCGCCCTGAAAGACCGGATCAGCAATCTGGAATGGATGAGCCCGGAGACCAAGGCCAAGGCGCATGAAAAGCTGGCCAATATGCCCAACAAGATCGGCTATCCCGATAATTGGCGCGATTATTCGGCGCTGACCATCGTTAAGGGCGACCTTCTGGGCAATGTCACCCGCGCCGACAGCTTTGAGCAGCGGCGCCGTCTGGCCCGGATCGGCCAGCCGCGCGACAGTTCGGAATGGGGCATGACGCCGCCGACGGTGAATGCCTATTACTCGCCTCAGCAGAACAATATCAACTTCCCCGCCGGTATCTTGCAGCCGCCCTTCTTCGACTTCACCGCCGACGACGCCTATAATTACGGCGCCATCGGCGGGGTGATCGGGCATGAGATCATCCATGGCTTTGACGACCAGGGCCGCAAGTTCGCGGGCGATGGCAATCTGGCCGAATGGTGGACCGAGGATGATGCCAAGCGCTTTACCGAGCGTGCGCAATGTCTGGTCGATCAATATTCCGGCTTCCAGGCCGTGGAGGGCGTGAACCTGAACGGCAAGCAGACGCTGGGCGAGAACACCGCCGACAATGGCGGCCTGCCGGTGGCGCTGGACGCGCTGAAGCGCCGGCTGGGCGAAAAGGGCATGAAGAAGAAGATCGGGGGGCTGACCGCCGAACAGCGCTTCTTCTATGGCTGGGCCAATGTCTGGTGCGCGCAGGAACGGCCGGAATTCCGCCGCCTGCAGGCCCAGACGGGCGTGCATTCCCTGCCCGAATACCGCGTGAACGGCACCTTGTCGAACATGCCGGAATTCGCCAAGGCCTTTAACTGTCAGCCCACGGACAAGATGGTGCGCGGGGACAAGGCCTGTAAGGTCTGGTAAATCACTGGATGGTAAAGGGACGGCCCCAAAGGGTCGTCCCTTTTTTATGAGCTTTTTGTGCGGCCTACACGGGCAGGTCGGTTCGGCACGGCATCGACAGCTCCTTGTTCTGCGGCGACCTGACCAGAGTGGAGGCCACACAAACACCGCAGAACAGAACCAAACCGTAAAGCGCCAGGATCACCTGGGCCGGCACGACAAAGTTCAACTGCGGCACCGCACCCAGCAGCATGGCAGCGTACCAGGACACGCCCGACAGCATGCCAACCGACAAGAACAGGAGCTGACGCTGCGGGGTTTGGCTGGACAGGAATACGCACCCGACAGAGGCCCGCAACTGGGGCAAAACCACGGCATGGATGAAAAAGCCGTTGATGGACAGGACCATCACAATGGCGATCTTTGCCCAAACCTTGGGATTTTCCAGGCGCGGCGGATCGAACGCCGCGTAGAAGCATAGGAACCCCAGCCCCGTCAGCCACAGGATGGCCAATCCAGCCGTTACCATGGAACCAGCGGTCTCGGCCAATTCGGACAGGGCCGGCGTCACCGGACGATGACGGGAGCGGACAAGGAACACGTCCAGCAATGTCGCGCTGCCGAGGCCCAACACGAGGCCGACGAAATGTAGCACCCGAAGGCCGGTGCGCAATGCCTGGGACAGGTCAGGAGAGACCGCGGCGAAATTGGCGTCGAACATGACCACCCTCACTTTCTAGACCTGTGACAATTCTGGCCAGATTGACCAACCGTGCCGCTTCTGTTGCTGTACGGCGGGTGGGTCACTGGGACATATGGATTAGCACTGTCAGGAAGTTGCTTAACAAGCCGCTGGGATTGCATATCGTCATGAAGCCAATTCATAGTCCGGCGCTGGACCTGAACCTTGTCAAAGTCTTTGATGCCCTGATCGAGACGCGCAATGTGTCCCGCGCGGCAGACCTTCTGGGGGTCAGCCAATCGGCGGTCAGCCATTCTCTGTCACGGCTGCGCATCATGATCGGCGATCCCTTATTCGTGCGCGCCGGCAACAGGATGGAACCCACCGCCCGGGCCCAGCGGCTGGCTGAACCCTTGCGCGACGTCTTGCTGGGTGCCGCCAAAGCGCTGACGGTGGAGGAGGATTTCAGCGCGGAGCGGGAAGAAAGGACCTTCACCATTGCCGCGCTGGACAGTCTGCTGGCACTGCTGCTGCCGGGTGTGGTGCAGGACGCGGCGCAGTTGCGCGTGTCCATCCTGGTGAAAAGCCTGTCACCGATGGACACGCTGGAAGGCCTGGATGAGGGGACGATTGATCTGGCCATTGGCCCGTTCCCCCGGCTGCGACGCTGGCATGAATCACATTTCCTGTATCAGGATAATCAAATCTGCCTGTTCGACCGGCGACTGGTGCCGGTTGAAACGCCGATCAGTGCGGCGGACTATGTCCGCTATCCCCATATCATCCCGTCCATCGGCGGTACGCTGACCAGCTTTGTCGATGAGAAGCTCGCCAAGCTGGGGCTGCGCCGGCAGGTGGTGGCAGGATGCACACAGTTTCTGGCCATTCCCTTCCTGTTGACCCAGGCCCCGACCATCGCCACCTTGCCAGCCCGCCTGGCACAAATCGCGGCCCCTGCGCTGGGCTTGACTGTCAGCCCGCCGCCCTTCCCTTCGGAACCCGTCGATGTCTTGATGGCCTGGCATCGCCGCCATAGTGGCTCTCCCTCGCATTTGTGGTTGCGCAACCGTATCCTGCAAACGGCATCCGGCATGGAAAGCCTGGAAAGCGCTTCTTCCTGATCGCTGGATTAAACATCCCAACCGAACGGCCTCCCGATGACAGTTGCCGATATCCGTCTTTCCACCCACGCCGACATTGCCGCCATCCACCGCGTCTGGCGTGCGTCGGTGGATGCCACGCATGGCTTTGTCGCGGCGGCGGATATCGCGTTCTATGAGCATCTGCTGACCACGCTGTACCTGCCGCACAAGCCGCAATGGCTGGCCCTGTCACCGGCAGGAGAGGTGCAGGGCTTTATCGGGCTGGAGGGGCCGAAGATCGAGGCGCTGTTCGTGCATCCCGAATGGCACCGGCATGGCGTGGGCCGACGGCTGATCACCCACGCCGTGGCGCTGAACGGGCGGTTGATCGTGGATGTGAACGCACAGAATCCGGGGGCCGTGGAATTCTATGCGGCGCTGGGTTTCATGGAGATCGGGCGGTCGCCCGTCGATCAGGCTGGAAAACCCTATCCGCTCATCCATATGGCAAGGGTGTGAAACGGAGGGCGTGATGACACAGACATTTCCCATCACCCGCAGCGACGAGGAATGGCGCCGCATCCTGACGCCCGATCAGTATCGGGTGATGCGGGCGCATGGGACGGAACGGCCCGGCTCCTGCGGTCTGTTGCGGGAAAAGCGACCGGGGCGGTTCTGTTGCGCCGGCTGCGGCCAGGCACTGTTCCAGTCGGGGGACAAGTTTGAAAGCGGCACTGGCTGGCCCAGCTTCAACGACCCGCTGCCGGGATCGGTCGGCTCTACTGTCGACCGGTCGCACGGCATGGTGCGGGTGGAGGTGCATTGCAGCCAGTGCGGTTCGCACCTGGGCCATGTGTTCCCAGATGGGCCGCCGCCCACCTATCAGCGCTATTGCATCAACGGCGTGGCGCTGGATTTCGTGGCGGATTGATCGCTTCCGCCGTCTCCCGGATCAGGTCGGCGGCGTCGATCAGACCCCGGTCGCGGGCGGCCTGTTCGGCACTGATGCCATCCTGGTTGACGACGCGGGGATCGGCACCGTGGGCCAGAAGGAAGTCGGCCATGCTGGCCGCTTCCTCCTCCCCCTCCGGCAGGGCGAACAGGGGCAGGATGGCGAATTTGGGATGCGGGGCGTTGACCAGATCCGGCTCCGCGGTGAACAGGTCTGTCAGCCGGTCCACCATGCCCAGATAGACCAGTTCTGACA
>JAEMSB010000689.1 GCA_016463045.1 Niveispirillum sp. | reverse complement strand
CTGGAACGACAACATCCTGTACTTCGGCAAGCGCAGCGAGGACGGCAGCAATTTCATTCTGGTCGCCGTCAACCTCGACCCGCACAACGCCCAGGAAGCCCACTTTGAAGTGCCGCTGTGGGAGATGGGCTTGCCCGACGATGCCCAGACCCAGGGCGAAGACTTGATGAACGGCCATCGCTGGACCTGGTACGGCAAGACCCAATGGACCCGGCTGGAGCCGCAGATGCCGTTCGGGATATGGCGCATCAGCACCCCCTGAGTGCTCGTTCCCACGCTCTGCGTGGGAACGCCTCACTTCGCTCTGCGTGGGAATGCCTCACTGGACGCTCTGCGTCGCGCTTGGGACGCGGAGCGTCCGGGGCTGCATTCCCACGCGGAGCCTGGGAACGATCCTCGAGAACTTTGTATTTTCAGGAGTTTGCAATGGCCAAGAAACCCAAGGCAGCCACCTTCATCAAAGACCCGCTCTGGTACAAAGACGCGGTGATCTACCAGGTACACGTCAAATCCTATTTCGACTCCAACAACGACGGCATTGGTGACTTTGCCGGGCTGATCGCCAAACTCGACTACATCGCTGACCTGGGCGTGAACACCATCTGGCTGCTGCCGTTCTACCCGTCTCCCCGCCGTGATGACGGCTACGACATTGCCGAATACCGCGGCGTGCACAGCGACTACGGGACCATGGCCGACGCCAAGCGCTTTATTGCCCAAGCCCATCAACGCGGGCTGCGCGTGATCACAGAGCTTGTGATCAACCACACCTCCGACCAGCACCCCTGGTTCCAGCGTGCGCGCAAGGCCAAGCCGGGCTCGGCCGCACGGGACTTCTACGTGTGGTCGGACGATGACCAGAAATACGACGGCACGCGCATTATTTTCCTGGACACCGAAAAGTCCAACTGGACCTGGGACCCGGTGGCCGGCCAGTACTTCTGGCACCGTTTTTACTCGCACCAACCGGACCTCAACTTCGATAACCCGCAGGTCATGAAAGCGGTGCTGTCGGTGATGCGCTATTGGCTCGACCTGGGCATCGACGGCCTGCGCCTGGACGCCATTCCCTATCTGATCGAACGGGACGGCACCAACAACGAAAACCTGGCGGAAACCCACAACGTCCTCAAGCAGATCCGCGCCGAGATCGATGCCCATTATCCCGACCGCATGCTGCTGGCCGAAGCCAACCAATGGCCGGAAGACACGCAGCTGTACTTTGGGGATAGAAAGGGTGATGACGGCGATGAATGCCACATGGCCTTTCACTTTCCACTGATGCCGCGCATGTACATGGCGTTGGCCCAGGAAGATCGCTTCCCCATTACCGACATTCTGCGCCAGACCCCGGAGATTCCCGCCAACTGCCAGTGGGCAATTTTCCTGCGCAACCATGATGAGCTGACCCTGGAAATGGTCACCGACAAAGAGCGCGACTACCTGTGGAACTACTACGCCGCAGACCGCCGCGCCCGCATCAACCTGGGCATTCGGCGACGCCTGGCGCCGCTGGTGGAGCGCGATCGTCGGCGGGTGGAATTGCTCAACAGCCTGTTGCTGTCGATGCCGGGCACGCCGACCCTGTACTACGGCGATGAAATCGGCATGGGCGACAACATCTACCTGGGCGACCGTGACGGCGTGCGCACGCCCATGCAATGGTCCATCGACCGCAATGGCGGGTTTTCCCGTGCCGACCCGGCCAGCCTGGTGTTGCCGCCGATCATGGACCCGCAATACGGCTACCAGTCGGTCAACGTCGAGACCCAGGCCCAGGACCCGCATTCATTGCTCAACTGGACCCGGCGCATGCTCGCAGTGCGCAAGCAGTCCAAGGCGTTTGGTCGTGGCAGCTTGAAAATGCTCTCGCCGACTAACCGGCGCATCCTGGCTTACACCCGTGAATACACCGGTGAAGACGGCCACACCGAGATCATCCTGTGCGTGGCCAACGTGTCGCGCAGCGCCCAGGCGGCGGAGCTGGACCTGTCGGCCTTTGCCGGCATGGTGCCGGTGGAGATGCTTGGCGGTAATGCCTTCCCGCCAATCGGCCAGCTGAATTTCCTGCTGACCCTGGCGCCCTATGGTTTCTATTGGTTCGTGCTGGCAGCGGAAAACCAGATGCCCAGCTGGCATGTGGAACCGGCGCAAAGCATGCCCGACT
>JAEMSB010000688.1 GCA_016463045.1 Niveispirillum sp. | reverse complement strand
GGACAGAGCCGTTCTCAATCTCCTCCCACGTCTCGGTCTCCACCGATGTCGCGTAGGGCACTTCCTGATGCAGTTGCAAGAACAGCTTCTCACGCGTGATTTCGGCGGCCAGCAGGCGTTCGGGCATATCCGACAACTGATCGGGCGGATAGAGCCAGGGGCCTTCCGGCACGGACGCGGCAAAGAATTTCAGCAGCCCTTCCAGACCGTCGCCGGTCAGGGCGGAAACCATGAAAGTCTCCGTGAACACGTCGAATTCGGCAAATTCCGCGGCGAGCGCCAGCAGGCGTTCCCGCTTGATCAGGTCGATCTTGTTCAAGACCAGCACAGCCTTGCGGCCCGCTTCCTTCAACCGTTCAACGATGCCGCGCGTATCGTCATCGATGCGCTTCTGCGCGGCGTCGAACAGCACGGCCACCTGATCGGCATCGGTTGCACCCTGCCAGGCGGCGGCGACCATGGCGCGTTCCAGACGCTTTTTCGGCGTGAAGATACCGGGCGTATCGACATAGAGGATCTGGCTGTCGCCGGCCATGCCGATGCCCAGCACACGGCTCCGCGTGGTCTGGACCTTGGGGCTGACGATGGAGATCTTGGACCCGACAAGCGCGTTCAGCAGGGTGGACTTGCCCGCATTGGGCGCCCCCACCAAGGCCACGAAGCCGCAGCGCGGATGCGTGGGGGCCGGCCGGGCCGGGGCGTCGCCACTGGCATCCTGGCCAGAAAGAAAACGGGTAACGATATCGTCGCTGTCGGTCATTGATTCCTGATCCGGGAAAGCAGTGCTTCGGCGGCGATCTTTTCCGCCGCGCGCTTGGAAGGGCCGGTTGCCACCACCGGTTCAAACCCCTCCACAGTCACGCTGACCTGGAAAATTGGGGCATGATCCGGGCCGGTACGGCCGATATCCGTATAAAGCGGCAGTTTGCGCCCGCGCGCCAGCGCCCATTCCTGAAGGCCGGTCTTCGGGTCCTGCGGGGGTGCCGCCTTCGCCCCCTCCAATGCCGCATCCCAATGCCGACGGATGAAGCCAGCCGCCGCCGGCAGACCGCCATCCAAATACAGCGCGCCGATCACCGCCTCGCAGGCATCGGCCAGGATCGCCGGCTTCACATCGCCCGCCTGTTCACCGGGCGCCAGGCGCAGATACTGCCCCAACCCGATGCGACCGGCCACGACCACCAGGGCCTCGGCCCGGACCAGCGCCGTCAGGCGGCGGGCCAGGGCGCCTTCCTGTTCCTTGGGGAACCGTTCCAGCAGCCATTCGGCCACGACCAGACCCAGGACGCGGTCGCCCAGGAATTCCAGCCGTTCATAGCCCTTACCCACCTTGGCCCGGTTGACCCCGCCCACCGACGGATGGGTCAAGGCCTCGTTCAGGCGGGAGACATCCTTGAAACGATGGCCCAGGACCTCCTGCAACGCATCCAGTTCCATCAATCAACCCTTTCCCAGAACCGTTCGGTGCGGATCGCCGAACCCCAGCGCCAGAAGCGCCAGAGGCTTTCCTCCTCCTTCACCGACAGGAAGATAGTGGTGGCACGGCCCACCAGATTCTCAACAGGAATGAAACCCACCACCTCCGGCACGCGGCTGTCCTGTGAGTTATCGCGGCTGTCGCCCATGCCGAACACATAGCCGGGCGGGACCGTGAAGACGGGCGTGTCATCCAGCAGCCCCTGGTCGCCCGACATCTCGATCACCGGATGCTGACGCCCGCCGGGCAGGGTCTCGATATATTGCGGGGCCGTGAAGGCACCGCCGAAGCCTTCATGCAGCACGAAATCCGGCACCCGGATACGGGCCGCCATCTCGCCGTTCACATAGAGCGCGCCGCCGATCATCTGCAACCGGTCGCAGGGCAGGCCCACGATGCGCTTGATATAATCGACGCTGGTATCCTTGGGCAGCTTGAACACCGCCACATCACCACGTTCGGGCAGGCTGCCGAACAGGCGGCCGGGGGCGGCCTTGCAATCCTTGGTCACCGGCGGTGCCGCATCACCGAAACGCAGGAACCCCGGCAGCGAATAGCGGCTGTAGCCGTAAGACGCCTTGTTCACGAACAGATAGTCCCCCACCAGCAGGGTGGGCACCATCGATCCGCTGGGGATATTGAACGCCTCAAATGTCAGGGTCCGCACGCCCACGACCACCAGGATGGTGGCC
>JAEMSB010000194.1 GCA_016463045.1 Niveispirillum sp. | reverse complement strand
GTTGGTTACCTGATCGATGGCAAGGCGGCAGCGGCAACGGCGCTGGCCACGGGCCTGTTCACCACCTGTATCTATGAATTCTTCCACTGCATCCAGCACTTGAACTACAAGCCGACCTGGAACTGGGTGGCGCGGATCAAGCAGTTGCACCTCTATCACCACTTCCACAACGAGGATGGCAATTACGGGATCATCTCCTATGGTCCCGACATGCTTTTGGGTACCTTCTATCGGGAGGCGAAGCAGAAGCCGCGCAGCCCGACCGTGTTCAACCTGGGCTATGATGTGGAAGAGGCTGGGCGCTATCCCTGGGTCATGGAACTGACCGGGTCGCCGCCGCGTGACCGGCCACCGCGTCCGCCCGCATCGGGCAACAGTGATGGCGTGAAGGCTGCATCTTGAGCGGCGGCCAGGGCGGGGACGCCGGCATACGTATCGAACAGGTGGAACCCGGTTCCAAGGGTGTAGACCGCTTCATCGCCCTGCCATACCGGCTGCATCAGGGGGACCCCAACTGGGTTCCGCCCCTGTTCATGGAGCGGCAGGAAACCCTGTCGCCCAAGACCAATCCCTATTTCCTGCATGCCGATGTCATGTACTTCCTGGCCCTGCGGGGGGACCGGGTGGTGGGCCGCATTTCGGCGCAGATTGACCGCGCCGGCCTGGACATCCGCAAGGATGCGACGGGCCATTTCGGCCTGCTGGCGGCAGAGGATGATCAGGCGGTCGTCGATGCCCTGTTTACGGCGGCAGCGGAATGGCTGCGTGCCCGTGGCATGGTGCACATGGTCGGGCCGTTTAACCTGTCGATCAATGAGGAAACGGGCCTGCTGGTCGATGGCTGGGATCGTCCGCCCATGCTGATGATGGGCCATGACCGCGCCTATCTGGGTCCCCGGATCGAAGGGGCGGGACTGACCAAGGCCAAAGACGTCTACGCCTATCTATATGACATCGAACGCGACATGCCCTCGGCGGTTCGTCAGATGATCGACCGGCCCCTTCCGTCCAATCTGACGCTGCGCATGCTGGACATGAAGCGGTATGAGGAAGATTTGGGCCACGTCACCTCGATCTTCAACAATGCCTGGTCGGGTAACTGGGGTTTCGTGCCGCTGTCGGAGGCCGAGACCAAACAGATGGCGAAATCGCTGAAGCTGCTGATCAATCCCAAGCTGGCCTGGATCGCCGAAGTGGATGGCAAGCCGGTGGCTTTCGGTGTCTGTCTGCCGAACTTGAACGAGGCGATTGCAGACCTTGGCGGCAAGCTGTTCCCGTTCGGCATCGTCAAGATGCTATGGCGGTTGAAGGTGGCGGGTGTGAAGACGGCGCGTGTTCCCCTGATGGGGGTACGGCGCGACGTTGGTGGCTGGCTTCAGGCCATTCTGCCCTTCCTGGTGGTCGACCGTATGCGCCTTGAAGCGCGCAAGCTGGGTTATGAATGGATTGAGCTGTCCTGGATCCTGGAAGACAACCGGCCCATGCGCCGCATGATTGAGGCCATCGGGTCGGAGCGGTACAAGACCTACCGCCTGTATGAGCGCGCGCTGTGACGGGCACGACGACCCTGGTCCTGGCGGGATCGCGGGGACCAGAGGACCCGGTCGCAAAGCTGATGGGCGTCAGCCACAAGGCCTTTGCCTCCATCGCCGGTGTGCCCATGCTGGTGCGTGTGGTGCGGGCGCTGATCACGTCGCCCAGCGTCGGTATGATCCATATCGCCATTGAGCGCCCCGAACTGGTGGAACAGCACCCGGAGCTGGGCCTGTTGTTGGCCGGCGGGCGCATCGCCTTGCTGCCGGCGGAAGGCAGCCCCAGCCGCAGCGTTTCAGCGGCGCTGGAGACGCTTGGCACGCCCTTGTTCGTGACAACGGCGGACCATGCGCTGCTGCGCCCGGAATGGGTGGATCATTTCCTGACGCATCTGCCGGACGGCACCGATGTCTGCGTTGGTTTGGCGCGTGACAGCGTGATCCAGGCGGCGGTGCCGGAGACGAAGCGCACCTATCTGCGCTTTGCCGACGGGGCCTTTTCCGGCTGTAACATGTTCGCTTTCCGCACGCCCGCCGCCGCCGGTGTGGCGCAGACCTGGCGACAGGTGGAGGCCCAGCGCAAAAACCCGCTGCGCATGATCCGCTTGCTGGGCCCGCTGTCGATCCTGAAATTCCTGCTGGGTCGCTTGACCCTGACCGCCGCCCTGGCCCGTCTTGGCCGGATCACGGGGGCCAGGGCAGGGGTGGTTGAAATGCCCTTCGGTCTGGCCGCCGTCGATGTGGACAAGGCGGCAGATGTGGAACTGGCGGAACGACTGCTGTCGGTTTAGAGCGTGTTTCCGGAGACCGGAAACACGCTCTATCCTTTCGTATTCCTCAAGCGCCGGCGCGGCGGCAGTCGCCGCCGGAGCTGTTTCCGGTCAACCGTAAACAGCTCTAGACCCAGGCCGCACTGGTGGCGACGGGGTTGCTGATCAGGCTTTCTACCACGGACAGGCCCTTTTCCAGCTGGCTGGCATGGTCCACGCCCAGCAGGCAGATGCGCACCGCATTCTGCACCTCGCCCTTGCCGGGGCTGAAACCGTCGGCAGACGTGATCTTCACCCCGCGTTCCAGGGCGCCGCGCACCAGTTCCTCCCGCCGCACGCTTTCCGGCAGGGGCAGCCAGAGATGGGTGACCGCAGGGTCGGAGGCGGAGAGATCCATGCCCGACAGCACCGACCGGGCCAGGGCCTGTCGTTCAGCCACCAGGGCGCGGCGGCGATGGGCGATGCGCACCGCCTCCCCACTATCGATCAGTTCGGCTGCGACCACGACGCCCAGATGGGCCGGGGCCAGGACGGTGGCGCGCAGGATGGTCGCCAGCCGGTCGAACAGCGGGCGTGGCCCCACCACATAGCCCGTGCGCAGACCGGGGAACAGTGACTTGGACAGGCTGCTGATATAGAGCGTCACGTCCGGACCCAGACTGTACAGGGTCGGCGGTGCCGGCTGCTTCAGGAAGCCATAGACATCATCCTCGATGATCATCAATCCGATGCGCCGCGCCACATCGACCAGGGCACGCCGGCGTTCCAGGGACAGGGTGGCCGTCGTCGGGTTCTGCAATGTCGGCATGCAGTAGAGCGCGTGGGCGCCATGGGCGCGGGCCGCCTGTTCCACGGCGTCGGGCAGAAGGCCGTGGGCATCCATGGCCACGGGCACCAGCCGCAGCCCCAGATGCAGCGCCACCGCCCGCAATCCGGTATAGGTCAACTGTTCCACCAGCAGCGTATCACCCGGCCGCGTGACGGCGGACAGGGCCGTCAGCATGGCCCCCTGGCCGCCGACAGCCAGCAGCACTTGTTCAGGGGCGACATGCATGTTGGCGCTGTCGGCCAGCCAGTCGGCAATGGCGGCGCGCAGGCGCGGATGGCCCAGCGGCGTCTGATAGGACATAAGGGCGACTAGATCGGGCCGCTGTGCCACCGCCTGCGTCGCCGCCGTCAGGGCACCGGCGTCGGGCCACAAGGCCGTGGCATTTACCGACAGGTCGATAAGCCCGACATTCATCTCCATCAGGGTGCCGCCCGTGTCTGCCACCGGCTCTGTCAGGCGGCGGGGGTCGCGCACGAAAGTACCGCGCCCGACCTCACCGCCGATCAAACCCTGACGCTCGGCCTCCTGATAGGCCCGCGTGATGGTGCCGACGGTGACCTTCAGGTCCCAGGCGAGGTCGCGATGGGTGGGCAGGCGGGTGCCGGGCGGCAGGGTGCCGTTGGCGATATCCTCCGCCAGCGCCGCCGCGATGGCGCGGTAAAGCGGGCCCGGACGATGGGCGATGGCGGGCTGCCAGCGGACGGTGGCGGGCTGATTCATGGCACGCATCCTCAATCCAGATCCCGGTGACCACGGCCGATCATCGGTTTCAGGCGTCAGGAGCACCCGGTTTCACCGAGTATGTCCCCGTAATGGCGGAAATTGTCCCTCTTTGTCGCATGGGTGCCAGGAACAATCCGCACATTGACGCCTGATTGTCCTCAAAATATCCAGAAGAGACGGCGTGATCAACCCGGCAATTCTGCGATACAGGGTGACAATTCACGCAAGGCAAGGGTGACAATAGTGATTGTCACCCATACATGGAGGGTGCGTGATGGAAAACAGCCTGAACGGAACCCTGCTGGCCCTGGCGGCCTATTGCGTCGCCACCTCCGTCACACCGGGCCCCAACAACATGATCCTGGCCGCCAGCGGCGCTACCTTCGGCGTACGCCGCACGGTGCCGAATATTCTGGGCATTGTCGCCGGCTTCGGTTCCCTGCTGCTGCTGGCCGGTATTGGCGGGGAGGCGTTGATGCGCGCCGTGCCGATCCTGGAACCGATCCTGAAATATGCCGGCGTGGCCTATATGCTTTACCTGTCCTGGAAGATCGGAACGGCGGGCCGTCCGGAGGCGGGATCACGCGCCGCACCCCTGACCTTTGTGCAGGCGACGGCATTCCAGTTCATCAATCCCAAGGGTCTGGCCATGGCCCTTTCCGTCCATGCCATCTACCGCATGCCGGCACTGGGGGAGGTGGGCAGCATCCTGACCGTCACGGGCATGTTCCTGGTGGTGGGCATGCCCTGGACCCTTGTCTGGGTCCTGTTCGGCCAAGCCATGGGCCGTTGGTTGCGGGATGACCGCCGTCTGCGGCTGTTCAACGGTGCCCTGGGGCTTGCCACGGCGGCCAGCGCCTTGCTGTTGCTGTGACTTTGGGCTTGTTCCCATATCGGGAACGCCGTACAGTGCCTTGAGCGGTCAAGCCAACCCACGGCATCGATGCATATCATCTCCAAGCGCACGTTGAAGCTGTTCTGGCAGCAGCATCCACACGCGGAGGTGCCGCTACAGACGTGGTTCGGTTTGGTGTCAAAGGCGAGTTGGGCTGGGCCTGCGGATGCCAAGGCCATGTTTGGGAATGCCGTCGATTTCGTGGGCGACAATCGCCTTATCTTCGACATCGCCGGCAACAAATATCGTCTGGTCGTGCATGTCGCCTACCGGCATGGAAAGGTCCTTATCAAGTTTGTTGGAACCCATGCCGCCTATGACCGGATTGACGCGGCGACAATCTGAAAAACAAGGTGCTTCTAGCGGGGGCAATCGGGTGGTGAACATGATGGATGTCCGTCCCATTCTGACCGAGGAAGATTACGACTGGGCCTTAAAGGAGATTGAACCTTATTTCGAGCAGGAGCCGGAATTGGGAACGTCGGAATCAGATCGCTTTCTGGTCCTGGCCGATCTTATCAGCGCTTATGAAGCCAAACATTGGGCCATTGAGGGGCCGGACCCGGTTGATACGGTCATGGCTGTGATGGAAACAGCTGGTTATAAGCAGGCGGATCTGGCCCGCCTGCTGGGCTCCCGCTCCCGCGCGTCGGAGGTTCTGCGTCGCAAACGCGCACTGACAACGGAGATGATTTGGCGTCTTCATCAGGAATGGAAGATACCGGCGGAAATGTTGGTCCGTCCCTATCACCTGTCGGGCAGCGCGCGCTGAACAGCCTGGACTGATCTTGTTATGGGTACAATTTCGCGATTGCACCCTTATTGTCCTGATTGTACCTGATGATTGTGTCGCCTGCGGGTGACGTTCCCCCCTGTGACAGGGACAATCATGGACGAACTTTCCTTGATCCGCGATGCAGACAACCGCGCCGCCGCTTATCTGGGCGGCGTGGCGGGTCGGCGGGTCTTTCCCGACCAAGCAGCGCTGAACGCCTTGTCGGTATTCGCCGAGCCGCTGCCCTACCGGGGTCGTCCAGCCGAGGAAACGCTGTCCCTGCTCGACGGCGTCGGCGGCCCGGCAACCGTGACCAGCAATGGTCCGCGCTATTTCGGCTTCGTCGTCGGTGCAGCACTGCCTGTGGCTGCGGCGGCAGAGCGGCTGATGTTGGCCTGGGATCAGTGCGCCTCTTCCTATGACAATTCACCGGTGGCGGCTGTGCTGGAACGGCAGGCAGGCGACTGGCTGCTGGAGGCGCTGGATTTGCCGCGTGAGGCGGCGGTGGGGTTCGGAACTTCCGCCACCGCCTGCGGTCTGGCCTGCCTGGCGGCGGCGCGCCGGTCGCTGCTGGCACGCAAGGGCTGGGACTTTGACCGTCGGGGTCTGGCCGGGTCGCCGCCCATCCGCGTGGTTGTGTCGGAGACGGTGCATATCACGGTGCGCAAGGCGCTGCGGGTTCTGGGCTTTGGTCTGGATAACCTGATCATCGCGCCCACCGATGAATTCGGCCGGATTGATCCTGACCGTCTGCCGCCCCTGGATGACAGCACGATCCTGTGCTTGCAGGCCGGCGAGGTGAATATGGGCGAGTTCGATCCCTTCATCCCCCTGATCCGGTCGGCGCGGGCCGCAGGTGCCTGGGTGCATGTTGATGGCGCCTTCGGCCTGTGGGCGCGGCTGTCATCGGATGCCATGCGCCTGACCGCCGGGGTGGAAGGGGCGGACAGTTGGACCACCGATGGCCATAAATGGCTGAACACCCCCTATGATGGCGCCATCGCCATCTGCCGCGATGGTCACGCCCTGGCCGCCGCCATGAACAGCGACGCAGCCTATGCCACTGCCGATCCGTTTGCGCAGAAGAACCTGACCTTGGAATTCTCCCGCCGGGCGCGGGGCATTCCCATCTGGGCGGCCCTGCGCACCCTTGGCGTGGAGGGCATTGCGGCGATGGTGGATCGCCACCGCGCCCTGGCCCGCCGCCTCGCCGACGGGTTGCGCGCCACGGGGTTCGAGGTGCTGAACCGCGTCGTCCTGAACCAAGTGCTGATCCGGGTGGTGGGCGATACGGATGATGGCGCCCATCTGACCCGCATCCGCAAGGCGGCGCAGGCGTCGGGCGAGATCTGGTTCGGTCCCACCGTCTGGCGTGGACGTCCCGCCGCCCGTCTGTCCGTTTCCAGCTGGCGCACGGGCGAGGCGGAGATTGATCACGCCATCGCCGTTCTTGCCCGTTTACGCGAAACTGTCTGAAGCCCATCTTCGAGGAACCCATCATGCGTCTGCCGCTCTATCAGGTCGATGCCTTCACCGACACGTTGTTTGGTGGCAATCCGGCTGCCGTCGTGCCGCTGGAAAGCTGGCTGCCCGACGCCGTCATGCAATCCATCGCGGTGGAGAATAATCTGGCCGAAACCGCCTTCATCCTGCGCGATGGAGAGGGATGGTTCGTGCGCTGGTTCACGCCGGCCAACGAGATTGACCTTTGCGGCCACGCCACTCTGGCCTCGGCCTTCGTCATCAAGAATTTCATCGACCCCAATGTCAGCGAGATCCGGTTCCGCACCAATGTGGCGGGGGACCTGCGCGTAATCATTGCCGATGGTCTGTACACGTTGGATTTTCCGACCCGCGCGCCGAAGGATATCGATGCCCATCCTGACCTGATCCGCGGGCTTGGCGGTCCGTCGCCGGAGCTGGTGCAGGCGGCCCGCGACTGGTTCGTCGTCTATAAGGACGCGGCCACGGTCCGTGCCCTGTCCCCGGATTTCGCCCTGCTGAACGGGGTGGGGCGCATGGTCATTGTGACCGCACCAGGGGATGAGCCGGGGGTGGATTTCGTCTCCCGCTTCTTCGCCCCCATGGATGGCATTCCGGAGGACCCTGTCACCGGGTCCGCCCATTGCACCCTGATCCCCTATTGGGCGGAACGGCTGGGCAAGGATGTGCTGGAGGCGCGGCAGGTTTCGGCGCGCGGCGGTACGCTGCATTGCCGCCTGCTAGGTGACCGCGTCCATATCGCGGGCCGCGCCGTCCTCTATCTGGAAGGCACGATCCATGTCTGACATCAGCATGGTTGGCAATCTGCTGCCGGTGCCACTGCCCGTTCTGGGCGGTTTCGCGGCACTCAGTCTTGGCATGGTGCTGACGCCCGGCCCCAACATGGCCTATCTCGTCTCCCGCTCCATCTGCCAGGGGC
>JAEMSB010000193.1:7165-8027 GCA_016463045.1 Niveispirillum sp. | reverse complement strand
CTTGATATCCACAAACCAGAGCCGCCGTGCCTGCGCATCCCAGACGGGTCCCTCACCCAGTGTAGCGGCCACGGGCCAGATGCAATCAATCACGCATAACCTCCCGAATTCAGGGCAAAAAAAGAGGGAGGCGGATGACCGCCTCCCACAGTGGGCTTGAGGAAAAAGGGAGAGGGTTCCTCAGAACTCGCTGCGCACACCAATGGCGTAACGAGCGCCCGAGTCGATATAGTTCAGGATCTGATTGTCGAAGCGACCGGTGGTGACATTCTCGTTGCCCAGAATGTTGGTGCCTTCAGCGAACACCTGGACATTTTCCAGAACATCATAGGAAACGCGGGCATCGACCTGGTCAAAGGTCCGGCGATAGACCGGGTCAGACCCGGCATTCGGATTGACCAGCGATTCCAGGAACTTTTCGCGGCGGTTATAGGCCACGCGCACCGACAGGCCATCCATTTCGTAGAACACGGTCAGGTTCTGGCTGTCGCCCAAACCTTCCAGCGCGAACGAGGTGTTGGTGGAAGCCAGATCGAAGGTCGCGTTGCTGTCCACGAAGGTGGCATTGGCCTGGAAGCCAAAGCCGGACAGCAGACCCGGCAGATAGTCCATGGTGTGGTTCACATTCAACTCGAACCCATGGACATTGGCGCTTTCGGCGTTACGGGGACGACGCACATTGAACGTCGCCTCGTTGGGGCCGGTGATACCGCCGGAACCGACGCGCAGGCCGCCGGCATTGGCGATACGGAACGCCTCGGCCGAACGGGTCTGAACCACGAAATTGTTGACGCGCTTATAGAAAGCGGCCGCCGACAGGGTGGTCGTGCTGGTCGGGTACCATTCAAACGACAGGTCGAAA
>JAEMSB010000193.1:0-7155 GCA_016463045.1 Niveispirillum sp. | reverse complement strand
GTATAGGGCTTCAGGGCGGGGTTGCCGCCGCTGGCGTCCAGACCCGCCGGACGGATCGTGTCGAAGTTGGTACGCGGAGCCAGATCGCTGATCTGCGGACGGGTCAGCGTGCGCGAGGCGCCAAAGCGGGCGATGACATCTTCGGAGACATCAACACGCACGTTCAGGCTGGGCAGCAGATAATCGTAGCTGGCGTCCTGCTTGGTTTCCACCGGCACGCCATTATTGGCGAAAACGGCGGTGTAGATGGTGGGATCACCAGCCACGGGCAGCAGGTCCGTCAGGGCCAACTGGCGGCCGGCGGCCTTCACCTCGGTATGGACAAAACGGACGCCGTCATTGACGAACCAGGGCATGTTGCCCAGGTCACCCTTGAAGTCCGTATCGATATAGCCCGCATACACGCTCTCCTTGATGGAGAAGGAATTGGGCTGTTCGGTCGCGGCAAAGCCGTTGGTGCCCCGCAGGCGGGCCGCGGTCGTGCCCGCTGCCAGACCCTGTGCACGGTCCAGGGCGGAAGCCGCCGCACCGCTTTCCAGGAAGCGGAAATAGGCTTCGGCGTCATAGGTCATGAAATTGACCGGCACCGTGCCCTTGTTCCCCAGGAAGCTGCCCAGGCTGAACGGCTTCAGAAGCGACGGATCCACCAGGGTCGGGTAACCGCAATAGAGGCAGAGCGTGTTCGGATCGGTCCGAACCTGCGTGCTGTTCTTTTCACGGTTGGTGTTCACCAGACCGAAGCGGACAGCATCCAGGGCACCGCCATCGGACTTCCACTCGGTATCCAGCTTGTATTCGAAGACTTCCTCTTCCTCGTCATTCCCTTCGCGGATGGCGATATGGGTACGGCCGAGCGCCGGGTTCACCAGCGAGGACGTGTAATTGACGATGGAGGGGTAACCGCTGCCTTCGGCCTGACGGAAGCCGTAGGAGGACGGGATGCCGATCACGGTGAAGACGTTCTTGCCGCCGGCATCGTTCTTGGCATTCGACCAGGAGGCGTCGGCCTTGATGGTCAGTGCGTCATTGGCGTTCCATTCGGCGTTCAGGCCGGCGGCCTTCGTCGTCACGAAACGGTTCGTCGCGCTGACGATCAGATCGCCATTGCCGTTGGTCGTCAGCGAGGTGACGGTGCGGTTGGCATCGATCTGCGCGGCAGTGTAGCTCGACGGTTCAAACCAGCTACCCAGCGAGGTGGTGTGGCTGTTGACGTCGAACTTGTTGTACAGGCCATCAAAGGTGAACAGCAGATCGTCATTGGCCTGAAGCTGCGTGGTCAGGTTGACGCCGATACGTTCACGATCCTGCGCTTCCTGGCCAACGTCCTGGTTACGCGGCGCGTAGACATTGGTGAACAGCGGACGGTCAACGGGGCCCACGGTGGAACCGGGGATATAACCGCGGTTGGCTGTGAACGGGGTCAGCGTGTCACGCTTCTGATAGGACACAGCCAGCAGGGCGCCGATCTTGTCCTCGTTGAAGGTACCGGACAGCAACGCGAAGCCCTGCGGAGAGACCTTCTCGTTATTGTCTTCATACATGCCCTTCACGGATGCGATGGCCTTGAAGCCATCAATGTCAAACGGGCGGGCCGTCTTGACATTGATGGTGGCACCGATGCCACCATCCTGCACCTTGGCCTGGCTGGACTTGTAGATGTCCGCGCCATTGATCAGTTCGGCAGCCAGCAGGTCGAAGGAGAATTCACGACCCTGGTTGTCGGACGCGAAGGAGCGGCCATTGACCAGAACGGTGTTGAATTCCGGACCGAAGCCGCGGACCGTCACAAACTGACCTTCACCGCCATTGCGGTCGATCGACACGCCGGGAATGCGCTGCAGGCTTTCCGCGACGTTGCTGTCGGGGAACTTGCCCAGGTCTTCGCTGGCGATGCTGTCCAGGATGACGCCAGAGCTGCGCTTGATTTCGGCAGAGGCCAGCAGCGACCGGCGGATGCCCGTCACCACAATTTCTTCCAGCGTGTCACCGCCGGCCGCCGGTGCCTGCTGCGCCCCCGCAGGCAGGGCCGACAGGGCGGCGCACAAAACCGCCAGGCTGACACCGGTCTTGCCCGCGAACAAACGCCGGGCCTTGTTGTCTTGAGACATCTTGACTAATCCTCCCGCTTTCTTGTCATGCTTCCCTGGAACCCCGGTCGGGAAAGGGATGCGACCGGGGTTCCTGATTTTTGAAACCCATCCGTCTGCGGCACAGCGCTTATAGTCGACACATGTTGCCGCAGCGTCGTCATCATTCATATATGAATTATCAGATAAATATCACATTTCAATGTGAACGATCGGCCTTTTCCTGTTTGGAAGCCGGTCGGTGTGATATTCCCGCATCAGATTTCGGGATGCGAGACCGTTCCACGACCCATTGCGGATGAGAAATATCCTATATTGTTCAATATTATACCTATGTTTATCCAAAAATCACTGCACCGGTCGGCGACAAATTATTTTATATGATAAATATGAAAATCACTCGACGTATTGCCCCTGTCTCGTCTAAATTGGATAGCTGGCCGTCTCCAGGAACAAGATGCAACAGCATCAGCCGGGACCCGTGCGTACCAGAAAGGGCCTGATCACAAGGCCTCAGAAACGAATGGGAGGATGTTTTGGATAAGCCGGTCAAGACCGTCGTGATCGCTGGTGGTGGCAGTGCGGGCTGGATAACCGCCGGTCGCATCGCCGCTCGCAATGCCCAGGGGCCGGACGCGGTTCGCGTCATCCTGATCGAATCATCGGCCATCGGAACCATTGGTGTGGGCGAAGGCACCTGGCCCACCATGCGCAATACCCTGCGCAAGATCGGGATCAAGGAGACTGACTTTATCCGCCACTGCGACGCTGCCTTTAAACAGGGCGCGAAGTTTGTGCGCTGGACCGACGGTACCGATGCTGACGGCTATTACCACCCGCTGAACCCGCCGCAGGCGGCGACGCATATCAATCTTTCCGGCCATTGGCAGCGCCTTGCAAGCCAGGGCGGCCCCGATTTCGCCACTGCCGTCGATTTCCAGGCAAGCCTGTGCGAGGCGGGGCTGGCGCCGAAAGCCATCACCAGCCCCGAATATGCCGGTATCGCCAATTACGCCTATCATCTGGACGCCGGCAAATTCGCCGATCTGCTGCGTGACCATGCCGTGGGTCGCCTCGGCGTCATCCACATGGTGGATGACATTACGGAGGTGCATCAGGATGCAGACGGCGACATTACCGGGCTGACGCTGCGCGCCGCCGGTCTGGTGCAAGGCGATTTCTTCATTGATTGCACCGGCTTTGCCTCCCTGCTGCTGGGTCGCACCTATGGCGTGGGGTTCAAGGATTGCACCGACGTGCTGTTCTGTGATCGGGCGCTGGCGTTGCAGGTGCCGTATGAACGGGAGGATTCACCAGTCGCTACCCATACGATCTCCACCGCCCAGGAGGCGGGCTGGATCTGGGATATCGGACTGCCGACCCGGCGCGGCGTGGGCCATGTCTATTCCAGCCGGCACACGACCGATGAACAGGCCGAGGGGGCGCTGCGCCGCTATGCCGGGCCCATGGCACAGGGGCTTACACCCCGCATGATCAATATCCGCGCCGGGCATCGGGAAATTTTCTGGACCCATAATTGCGTGGCGGTCGGCCTCTCGGCAGGGTTCCTGGAACCGCTGGAGGCATCGGCCCTGATGCTGATCGAAACGGCGGTGGATTTCATTGCTGACCGGCTGCCAGCACGGCGCTCAGTCATGGATGTGCTGTCGCGGCAGTTCAACCGCGCCTTCCTGCACCATTGGGAGCGGATTATTGAGTTCCTCAAGCTGCATTACATCCTGACCAAGCGCACGGACACCGCCTTCTGGCGGGACAATTGCGACCCGGCAAGCATTCCGGAAGGTTTGCGTGAGCGCCTTGAACTTTGGCGGCACCATCCGCCAGGCCCCGGCGATTTCCCGCACCAGCCGGAAGTGTTCTCCTGGCCCAGTTATCAGTACATCCTGCACGGAATGGGGTTTGAGACGGCGTACGATGGTCTGCCGCCTTTGGCGTTGGAGACGGCGGGGGCGCAGCGGGCCTTTGCCATGGCCGAACGTGCACGCGAGCAGGCGCTGCGTGACCTGCCCCGCCATCGCCAGCTACTGAACGCCATCCGCGAACATGGCCTGCAGGCTGTTTGATAAGGCCCCTTGCACGAAGGACCAATCCGATGCCCGTGTTCACGCTGGACGCTAACCGCCACGCCAAGGTCCGGCTGCGCCCGCAGGCCGACATGGCCCATGCCGACCGGCAGAACCATGCCCGCTTGGGCCTGTCGGAGGTGGATCTGGCCGCTACCGACTATCCGCTATTCCTGATGAAGCATGCCCAGACGGGCCGCTTCACGCTGTGCGCCCTGTTCGCGCTGGAAGGGGATCGCAGCTGGTACATGCTGGGCGGCGGGTGGCAGGCTACATATCTGCCAGAGACCTTGCTGCGCCATCCCTTCTTCCTGGCCCCGGCGGAGGATACGGACGCGGTCCTGGGTCTGGCCGTGGAAGAAAGCTCCCCCCGCCTGCATGACCGGGACGGCGACCCCCTTTTCGAACCGAATGGTCAGCCAACCGCAACTGCGGCCCGTATAGCGGATAAGCTGTCGCGCCACCGCACCGACCTGGACGAAGCAGCCGCTTTCACGGCTGCCCTGGCGGCGGAAGGCGTGATCCGTCCGCTTTCCATGCGCCTGCGCTTTGCCGATGGGCGGGAAAATCAGGTGGAAGGGCTGTATGGCATCGGGGCAGAGGCGCTTGCTGGCCTGTCTGATGAGGCTGTCCTGCGCCTGCACCGCGCCGGCTACCTGCGCGCCACCCATGTTATGATGGCGTCAGCCAACCAGCTCTACCGCCTGCAGCAGTTGCACAATGCTGGTGCCAGCACGGCCATGACAGAGCTGGCGTTCGCCATCCGCGATTGAACTCCGTAGGTCAGGGCCTCGCCTTCGGCCCGACCTGACCTACGGTTCACCCCAACGACCCGGAAACATCCCCATGCACCGTTCCCTGCTGGCCGCTTGTGCCGCCATCGCCCTGCTGTCTGCTCCGGCCCTGGCCGCCGACCCTGCCCCAGTGCGGGCAGAATGGGAACAGCCGGAGGTGCTGTCCGTCGGGCGGGAACCAGCCCGGGCCACCTTTGACGGATTTGACAATGTGCCGGCGGCCCTGGCGCGCGATCCGGCAGGGCAGCGCTGGCACCTGTCCCTGGATGGGCAATGGTCCTTGCGCCTGTCGCCCAACCCAGAGGCGCGGCCCGTGGATTTCTACCGCCCGGACTATGACGTGTCCGGCTGGGACCGGATGGTGGTGCCAGGCACCTTGCAGGCCCATGGCTTCGGCAAGCCCCTGTTCAACAACATCCAATACCCGTTCCCCGCCAATCAGCCCTTCATCCCGCATGAGATGAACGAGGTCGCCTCCTATCGCCGCGATATTGATGTGCCGGCGGATTGGCAGGGGCGGCGCGTGTTCCTGAAATTCGGAGCAGCAGGGGCAGCCTACTATGTCTGGGTCAATGGTCAGCGTGTCGGCTATGCTGAGGATAGCAAGCTGCCGTCGGAGTTCGACGTCACTGCCCATCTGCGCCCCGGTCAGCGCAATGTGGTGGCGGTGGAACTGTACCGGTTTGCCGATGCCTCATACCTTGAGGACCAGGATTTCTGGCGGGTCAACGGGCTGCACCGTTCCGTCACGCTCTACGCCGCACCAGCCACGCATCTGCGGGATTTTGAGGTCAAGGCAGGGCTGACCCCCGACTCCAGGACGGGCACCTTTGCCCTGGATGTCCATGTCGCGGGGCCGGACCGGGCCGTGCGCGTGCGGGCAACCGTGCTGGACGGCACGCGCGAATTGCTGAAACGTGAGGCGGGCGTGAAGAAGGCGGACGCACCCGTCACCCTGTCGGGCCGCATCGCCGATATCCGCCCCTGGTCGGCGGAAGCCCCAAATCTCTACACCGTGCTGATCGAGCTACTGGACAAAGATGGCAAGCTGGTGGAGGCGACCAGCCGGCGCATCGGCTTCCGTACGGTCGCCATCGTGGACGGAGAGGTACGGGTTAACGGTCGCCGCGTCACCATCCGCGGCGTCAACCGGCACGAACATGATCCGGTGGAACTCCAGACCATCAGCCGCGAGAGCATGCGCCGCGATGTGGAGATGATGAAGCAGGCCAACGTCAACGCGCTGCGCCTGTCGCACTATCCGAACGATCCCTATCTCTATGATCTGGCGGATGAATATGGCCTTTACCTGATGGACGAGGCCAATCTGGAAAGCCATGAATATATGGAGATGGGCAACAAGGCCCATGACCAGGCCCGCTATCAGTTGGGCTTCAAGCCGGAATGGAAGGAGGCGCATGTCGACCGCGTACGCCGCATGGTGGAGCGGGACAAGAACCACCCCTCCATCATCTTTTGGTCGCTGGGTAACGAGGCTGGGATCGGCCCGAATTTTGAGGCCATGGCCAACTGGGTGCGCCAACGTGATCCGTCGCGCCTGATCTCCTATCTGGGCTGGGGCACTTTGATGCAGGAACATCGGCCCAATGATTATGTCGATATCTATGCACCCATGTATGACGATATCGACAAGATTGTCGATTACGCCACCGACCCGCAATGGAAGCAGCCTTTGATCCAGACCGAATACGCCCATGCCATGGGCAATTCGTTGGGCAATCTGGAGGATTACTGGCGCGCCATTCGCGCGCATCGCAAGCTGCAGGGCGGCTTCGTTTGGGACTGGGTAGATCAGGCCGTCCTGAAAAAGGATGACAAAGGACGGTCTTTCTGGGCTTCCGGCTTTGATTTCGGCCCCAATCCGCGCGGGGATAAAAGCATTGTCACCGACGGTCTGATCCAGGCTGACCGCACGCCCAACCCGCATTATCATGAGCTGGCCAAGGTTTACGCCCCCATCGCCTTTGACGGATTCGACCCGGCGGCGGGAACCGTCCGGCTGTTGAACCGCCATGACATCATCGACCTGTCGGGCTTTGATCTGGATTGGTCGGTGATGGCCGACGGCCAGGTGCTGGCCACGGGCCGGCTTGATATGCCATCGGTGCTGGCAGGTGGGCAGGCCCCCCTGGCCCTGCCGCCCCTGCCCCGCCCGGCGGCGAATGTTAC
>JAEMSB010000192.1 GCA_016463045.1 Niveispirillum sp. | reverse complement strand
GCTCAAGGCATGGGGTCCGGCAAGGGGCTTTATCGGGATCGGTGGCCAGGATAGGGCCCTGGCACCAACCCCACAAGCTGATGCACCCCCATTGCGGCGATTTCAGGGATGATGCGGCGGCATGTGTGGGGCCTACCCCGCAATCAACGCCGCCCATTCCTCCTCCGACAGGATCGTCACGCCAAGCTCCTGGGCCTTGGCGGCCTTGGACCCGGCGTCGGCGCCGACGATGACATAGTCGGTTTTCGCACTGACTGATCCGGCCACCTTGGCGCCCAGGGCCTCTGCCTTGGCCTTGGCCTCTGACCGGCCCATGGTGGTCAGCGTACCGGTGAACACCACCGTCTTGCCGGCAACGGGCGATGTGGTGGCCGCCGCCGGCGGCACATATTCCTCCACCGTCACCTGGGCCAGCAGGGCAGCGACGGCGTCCAGATTATGCTGCTCGCGGAAGAAATCGGTCAGGTCGTCGGCCACGCTGATGCCGATCTGTTCGATGGCGCACAGCTCGGCATAGGCCTCTCCCACCAGTTCCGGCTTCTTCTCGTCGCGCTTGTCCGCCCGTTCGGCGGCCGCAGCGACCATACGATCGCGCCAGTTTTCCGCCGTGCGATAGGCCTTGGCCAGCAGCTTGGCCGTGGCTTCCCCGATCTGGCGGATACCCAGGGCGAAGATGAAACGGTCCAGCGCGATGGTGCGCCGTGCCTCGATGGCGGCGAACAGCTTCTCCACCGACTTCTTGCCAAAGCCGGTCATGCTGATCAGCCGGTCCAGGCGCTGTTCTTCGCGGGCTTCCAGCGTGAAGATATCGGCGGGCTGCTTGATACGGCCCTGTTCAAAGAACAGTTGGATACGCTCAATCCCCAGCCCTTCGATATCAAAGGCATTGCGCGACACGAAATGGCGCAGCCGCTCCACCGCCTGCGCCGGGCAGATCAGGCCGCCCGTACAGCGGGTGACAACCTCGCCTTCCTCCCGCACGGCCATGGACCCGCATTCGGGGCAGCAATCGGGGAAGGCAAAGGGGACGGCGTCGGCGGGGCGCTGTTCAGGCACGAAGCCGACGATCTGTGGGATCACGTCACCGGCGCGCTGTACGATGACCAGATCGCCGACGCGGATATCCTTGCGCTCGATCTCGTCCTTGTTGTGCAGGGTGGCACGGCTAACCACGACGCCGCCGACATTCACGGGCTCCAGTTCCGCCACAGGTGTCAGGGCGCCGGTGCGGCCCACTTGAATGCTGATGGCCTTCAGGCGGGTGGTGGCCTGCTCGGCGGGGTATTTATGCGCCGTGGCCCAGCGGGGCGAGCGGGAGATGAAGCCCAGACGTTCCTGAAGGGCCAGGCTGTCGACTTTGTAGACCACGCCGTCAATGTCGAAGGGCAGGGTGGGCCGCTGCTGCCCGATCATCCGGTAATAGGCCAGCAACGCCTCTGCGCCGGTGCACAGTTCGGATGGTGAGGACAGGGTGAAGCCGAAATCCGCCAGCCGCTGCCGGCTTTCCCACTGCGTCGCCCCCAGCGGTTCCGACAGGGCACCCCAGGCATAGGCGAAGAAGCGCAGGGGGCGGCTGGCTGTGATGCTGCTGTCCAACTGACGCAGCGACCCGGCGGCGGCGTTGCGCGGGTTGGCGAAGATTTTGTCGTTTTTCTCCGCCTGTGCCCGGTTCAGGTCCAGGAAGTCGGCACGGGTCATATAGACCTCGCCACGCACCTCCACCAGATCGGGGAAGGGGGCCGCCAATTCATGCGGGATGTCGCGGATGGTGCGGACATTGGCCGTCACATCCTCCCCCTCCGCCCCGTCGCCACGCGTGGCCGCCTGCACCAGCCGGCCTTTCTCATAGCGTAGGGACAAAGACAGGCCGTCGATCTTGGGCTCTGCGACGAAGCTGACGGGCGTGTCGTCGGACAGGTTCAGGAACCGGCGGATGCGGCCCACGAAATCGCTGACATCCACATCCTCGAACGCGTTGGAAAGCGACAGCATGGGCACCGCATGCTTGACCTTGCCAAAGCCGGAGGAGGGGGCGGCGCCCACCGTCTGGGTCGGGCTGTCGGCGGTCACCAGTTCGGGAAAATGCGCCTCAATGGCGGCCAGACGCTGTTCCAACTTGTCATAGTCGGCGTCCGAAATCTCCGGATCGGCCTTGTTGTAGTAGCGTTCGCGATGGTGCCCGATCTCCACCGCCAGAGCCGCATGTTCGTTGGCCGCGTCCTCCAGGGTCAGGGCATCGACGGCGATCAGGCGGTGGGGGGAGGACATGGCGAAACGCTCTCTGTCAAAGGGGGCGGTTGGCGTACCTTGTACGAGAGGCGGCGGCGGCGGGCAATGGGGGCTTAATGGTCAGCAGGGCAAGAGATTGGCCGGTTCCACATCGCGCAAGCCACCAGAGGGAAGGCTGGCGGTCTGGTAATAGGAAACGGCGAAAAGATCGAGTTCCAGCGACAGGCTGCGCCGGCCACAACGGCGGGCGACATTGGCAACCAGGGTTTCCAGGCTGACGCCTTCCTGAAGGCTGATATCCTCCAGCGCGTTCCAGCATTCCTCGCTGACACACACACTGATCCGGCGGCCATCGACGGTGATTTCCCGTCGCCGCTGTTCGTAAGAGGTCTGCCCCAGAATGCGCAGAAGATTCTGCACGGGTCGCCCTGGCTCTGTTGGTTAACTCAAGTCACATTTATATAGGCCTGAGGGGCGGAATGCAAAAGCCCATGCGACAATTTCGTATACATTCCGTATGGTTGAGCCACGCGCCAAGCGCAGAGGTTGCAGTTACCCGCCGTCCCGTGCCTCACGCAGGCCGTCGCGGGCCAACTGGTCGGCGCGTTCATTCTCCACATGGCCGGCATGGCCCCTGACCCAGTGGAATTCCACCTTGTGGCGGGCGACCAGATCGTCCAGGCGGCGCCACAGATCCTCGTTCTTCACGGGGTCCTTGGATGCGGTTTTCCAGCCGTTTTTCTTCCAGCCATGGATCCAGGTGGTGATGCCGTTCTTCACATACTGGCTGTCAGTATGCAGGCGGATGGGGACGGGGCGTTTCATGGCCTCCAGCGCGCTGATGGCGGCCATCAACTCCATGCGGTTATTGGTCGTGTCGGGCTCCCCGCCCTTCAGTTCCTTTTCCGTCCCGTTCCAGCGCAGCAACACGCCCCAGCCGCCAGGGCCGGGATTGCCGGAACAGGCGCCGTCGGTGAAGGCATCGACCACGTTTTCTGCGGCGGTTGCCTCGCTCACGACCGGTCCAACCCGTAATCGGCGATGTGGCGGATCTGCTGGTGAAAACGCAGCTTGTGCAGATATTCCAGCGGGTCCTTGCGCTTCACCATGGCGCCCGCCGGCGTGTTCAGCCAGTCATAGAGGCGGGTCAGCAGGAAACGGATGGCGCTGCCGCGTGCCAGGATGGGCAGGGCCTCACGCTCCGCCGCCGACAGGGGGCGGATGCGGTCATAATTGGCCAGCAGCAGCCGGGCCTTGGTGACATTGAAGGCGCCATCCGCCTCAAAGCACCAGGCATTCAGACAGATCGCCACGTCATAGGCGAACTGGTCGTTGCAGGCGAAATAGAAATCGATCAGGCCCGACAGCTTGCCGTCGCTGAAGAAGACATTATCGGGGAACAGGTCGGCATGGATGATGCCGGCAGGCAGATCCTTGGGCCAATGGGCCTCCAGATAATCCAGCTCCTCGCCCAGGGCATCGGCCAGACCCGGCTTCACCTCATCCGCGCGCCAGCACGATGCCTCGAACAGGGGGCGCCAGCCACCGACCGACAGGGAATTGCGGCGCGTCAGGGTGAAGCCGTCGCCCGCCAGATGCAGGCGGGCCAACCCTTCGCCCAGGCCGGCGCAATGATCGGCCAGGATGCGGCGCGGCCACATGCCCTTCAGGAAGGTGACGATCACCGCCGGACGGCCACACAGGCTGCGCAGGGCCACGCCATCGGTGCCGGCCACGGGCTGCGGACAGGTCAGGCCGTTGGCGGCCAGATGATCCATCAACCCTAAGAAGAAGGGCAGGTCCGCCGGGTCCACCCGCTTTTCATAAAGCGTGAGGATATAGGGACCTTTATCGGTCACCAGCAGGAAGTTGGAATTCTCCACGCCCTCGGCGATTCCCTTGCAGGACACCACGTCGCCCAGATCATACTGGGCAACGAACGCGCGGACATCTTCGTCGGAAACTTCAGTATAGACGGCCATGGCGGGATGGGTAACCGGTTCCGGCACGCCGGTCAATCGCGC
Organism: Niveispirillum sp.; assembly: GCA_016463045.1. Taxonomy (GTDB): domain Bacteria; phylum Pseudomonadota; class Alphaproteobacteria; order Azospirillales; family Azospirillaceae; genus Niveispirillum. The sequence goes on along the minus strand of JAEMSB010000192.1, from coordinate 3,780 downwards.
ATGAAAGCCCTGCGCGACCGTTCCAATCGCAACAAATTTCGGCGTGATGGTGGTTTTCGCCACTCGATGGTGGAATTTGCTATCGACCGGATCGGAGGTGGGTGGGTGCAAATGTAAAAATGGCGGAAATCAGCCATTTTTGAGGTCCGTACAGCACTTGGCACGGTGTTTGCTTTTATCTCGGCATGGCTGAAACGGCCACCGAAATTCGAACCCGATGGAGACGATAATGAGCACGATGACCTTCTTCGCCAAGCGCGCCGCCCGCACCAACAAGGTCACCGGCGACCTGAACATCTCCAGCCTGACCGAGATGGTCCCGGCCCTGGTTGTCGCGGTTGTCATGGTCCTGATGCTGAACATTCTGCTCTGATCGACGCTTCTTCCGCCAACCCGACTACCCCACCTGTTTCAGAAGGAGCCCCGAAAATGGGCCTGATCGACCGCCTCGGTGATGTCATCAATGCCAACCTGGCCAGCCTGCTGGACCGGTCGGCGGACCCGGAGCAGACGCTGAACCAGGCGATCCGGGAGATGGAAGACACCCTGTCCGAAGTGCGCTGTGGCACTGTCCGCATGATTGCGGAAAAGAAGGAACTGGCCGCCAACTGGCGCGCTGCCGAGTTCGAGATGCTGGAATGGGAGCGCAAGGCTGAAATCGCGCTGGCCCATAACCGCGAGGATTTGGCCCGCGCCGCCCTGGCGGCCAAGGATGAAATCCGCCGCGCCGCCGCACCGGCAGAGGCGGAGATCAAGGCCTTGGAAACGGCCATCGCCCGGATGACGGAAGATGCCCGCGCCCTGGAGGACAAGCTGGCCGAGGCGCATGCCCGCCGCCGCAGCCTTGCCACCCGCTACCGCGGTGCCGTCGACCGGCTGCGGGCCCGGACCAGCCTGTATGATGGCCGCCTGGACGAGGCGCTGGCCCGATCCCGCGAGCTGGAACGCGAGATCGACCATGTGGAGGCCGCCGGCGACGCCATGGCCATGGGCCGGCCCCGCACCCTGAAGGACGAGTTCGCGACCCTGGAGGCCCGTGGCCGGGTCGAGGATGAACTGGCCGCACTGAAAAAGCGCGTTGCCGAGCGTGGGTCCGCTGCGTGAGTTGAGTTGCACTTTACCCCTGGCGCCGGGATGGGCGACGGGGTTCTGCCAAACCGATGGAACGATGGAGAGAAACGTGAGCCGCTATAACCGCCATTTCGACCGCTTCACCAGCCGCTTCCAGGGTGGCAAGCTCTATAAGGACAGCACCAACGGCATCCTGTTCGGCGTCTGCGCCGGGGTCGCCGAATGGCTGGGGATCAGCCGCCTGTGGGTGCGCATCGCCGCTGTCCTGTCGATAATCTTCCTGGGCGGCACCCCGATCCTGGCCTACTTCGTGGCGGCCCTGGTCCTGTCCAACCGCCCCGCCGGTCGCCATGACCGTTACGACCGCTACGCCCGCGCCTTTGGCGAGGATTACCGGGAGTGGCGCCGCTAAGCCAGCGGCGCCCGCTTCGGGGGAAGGAACAGGCGGCTTCGGGGGGAGCCGCCTGTTTCGTTTTAACCCTCACTCCGCCGCCTTCACCGCCTCCCGTACCGCTACGTCCTTCTTGAACGCGATGGTGACGGTGGCCAGATGGATGCCGAACTTGCTCATGGTGGCACGGTTCAGCAGCACGCCGTCGGGCATCAGGAACATCCAGTCGTCGAAACGCACCTTGGTCCGGCTGCCATCCATTTTCAGGTTGAAATCATAGACCATGTTATAGGCATTGCCCGACACGCGGCCCTTGGCGGGGCCGATGGCGTCGGCGGTGGTGCCGGTCCAGTCGTTGGGGGTGGGGCCGTCGCGGGTCAGGCGCCAGATGCGCTGTTCCAGCTCCCCGTCATTCCACACGAAATCTTCCGTCAGGGTCAGGACCTTGCCATCCCATTCGCCCTTGATATCGACGGTGAAGGTACGGCGGACATTGCCGAACCGGTCCTCCACGATGCCATAGGCGCGGGTATGGCCGTCGAAATATTCTTCCAAGGCCAGGGCGGGTTTCTGATTGGCGAATTGTTCGGGTTTCATGTTGGTGCACCCGGATAGGGCCAGACAAAGGCCGGCCAGGATGAACAGGCGGCGAAACATGGCGCTCTCCGCGTCGGGTTTCGGGGATAGGGGATCAGGTGCGGGCGGCGATCCGGGCGCGCAGGGCGGCCTGTGTCGCGGCGTCGATCGGCCAACGCCACAGGATGGCGATGGCGGCTAGTTTGAAGACCACCGGAACCAGGGCGTACAGCGCCAACAGTGCAGTCTGTCCCTGCTCGGTTCCGCCCGTTGCGGGGTCGAAGCCGAACAGGCCCGCCACCGTCAGGCCCAGGGCGGCCAACGCGGTTGCCAGCTTGGTCGCCAGGCCCCAGAAGGCGAAGTAAAGACCGGTGCGGGCCCGGCCGGTACGGGCCGTGTCCATGTCCACCACATCGGCCTGCATGGCCGATGGCAGGATCAGGTCGGCCCCCAGGGACATTCCTGTCATCACACAGATGACCAGGAACGCCGTGAAGTCGCCCGGCCCCAGCAAAGGTACCGCCAGGAACCAGCCGATGTTCCAGAACATCGCCCAGCGCCAGACGACATGCTTGCCGTATTTTCCGCTCAACCACAGCCACAGCGGCACCGCCAGAAGACCAGATGCGAAATAGGACAACAGCAGCAGGCCCGCACGTTCCCCTTCCATCAGCAGGTGCTGAACGAAAAACAGGAAAAGTTGCGCCGGCAGGCCGTTTGCCACACCATTGATGACATAGGCCGCGATCAGTTTCCGGAAAGCCCCGTTTGCGAAAATCACTTTCATCCCGCGCCGGAATTTCAGCCGCGACTTGGCCGGCTGCGGATATTCGGGAACGCTGATGATCGCGATTACTGTAAACAGGGGCAAAATCACAAGCAGAACAAGGGCCAACAGGCGCAGGGCGTCGCGTTCCTGCCCGGCTGCCCCCACGCCCATGGCAAAGGGCAGGGTCAGGGCAAGCACGGTGCCGACAATGGCGGCGCCTTCGCGGAAACCCGCAATGCGCGTGCGCTGGTGATAATCACCGGAAAGTTCCGCCCCCCAGGCCGTCAGCGGCACGATCATCATGGTCCAGCCCAGGAACAGGGCAAAGGACCAGCCCAGCAGATAGGCCGGCCCCACCCCGTCACCCGGCACCATAAGGAACCAGAGAGACACAAGGGTAAGGGGCAGGCCCGCCGCGATCCATGGCTTGCGCCGACCGAACCGGGTGACGGTGCGGTCGGACAGGGCGCCGACCAGCGGGTCCGTCACCCCGTCCCACAGCCGGGCCAGCAACAGGACGATGCCGATGCTGGCCAGCGGCATTCCCGCCTGGGCATAGGCCGAGGGCAGGAACACATAGACGGGCAGGACCAGGATGGCCAGTGGCAGGGCCGGCAATGCATAGGGCAGGAGGTGGCGTAGGGCGACGCGCATGGCGGTGCGCTCAGCCCTTCGAAATTCCCACATGCACAAGATCGATGGTGCCGACCTTGAACCCCGCTTCGCAGTACCAGAGATATTGTTCCCACATGCGCTTGAAACGCGTGTCGAACCCGTCCTTCAACTCCGGCCAGGCCGCCTGGAACGCCACCTGCCATTCGCGCAGGGTGCGGGCATAATGCAGGCCATAGCTTTCGGTGCTATCGAAATTCAGGCCCGCACCCTCCACCTCTGCCTTCAGGCGGGTGGGGCTGGGTAGCATGCCGCCGGGGAAGATGTAGCGCTGGATATAGTCGGCACCCTTGCGGTAACC
>JAEMSB010000687.1 GCA_016463045.1 Niveispirillum sp. | reverse complement strand
GATACCGGGCCGCCCGGTCAGGGCAGCGACGAGGGTGATCGGTTTGTCAGGCGCGCGGGGGTTCGTCGGGAAGGGCGGGTTCACCGCTTTCCGGCAGCAGCAGGGCGTCCACCGGATAGGCAGTCACCCCCCAGACCACGGGTTCCACCACACGGGTCCCGCGTGCGCGGTCGGCCACATGGATGTGGCTGCATTCATGGTGGCAATCCATGGAAAACGTGCCCAAGGGTGCATGTTCCGCACCGGCCAGCATATGCGTGTGGCCCGGCTGTTCATGGCCCGTCTGCCCATGGCTGTGCGACAGGTCCCGGGCGTGTAGCCCAGGGACATTCATCAGGAATGCCGCCAGCAGCAGAAGGGTCGCAAGGAAACGCATGGACACGAAGGTAGGGGCTTCGCGGGGCCGGCGCAAGGTGTCCTGCCCCGCTTTTATGGAACAATATCCCGTCCTTATGGTCGCAGGCGGGTGGTTACACCGTCAACCGCCCCTCCACCAGCGCCTCCAGCCGTGACAGCGGCACATTGCCCGTCATGACCAGCGCGTCGTTAAAGCGGCGAAAATCGTACTTGGCCCCCAACCGGTCCTTCAGGGTGTCGCGCACACGGTTAATCGCCGTGTGGCCGATCTTGTAGGCGCAGGCCTGGCCCGGCCAGGAGCAATAACGGTCGACCTCCCGCGACACCTGTGCCGCCGTGGAGCCATTGTTGGTGACGAACCAGTCGATGGCCTGCTGCCTTGTCCAGCGCTTGGCATGGATGCCGGTATCCACGACCAGACGGCAGGCGCGGAACGCCATGGATTGCAGGTAGCCCAACTGTCCGATGGGGTCTTCCTTATAGACGCCCAGTTCGTCGGCCAATTGCTCGGCATAGAGCGCCCAGCCCTCGGTATAGGCGCTATAGGCCAGCAGGGTGCGGATCAAGGGCAGCTTGTAGCTATATTCCCCCTGCCAGATATGGCCGGGAATGCCCTCATGATAGGAGAGCGTGGGCAGGGCGTGGCGCGGCCAGATGCTGGTGTCGCGCAGGTTGATGTAATAGGAGCCGGGCTGGCTGCCATCCATCGACCCAGCACTGGCATAGCCGCCGGGGGCGCCCGCCTCGATCGCCACGGGCACGCGCTTTACCACCAGCTTGCCCGGCACCAGCACGGTAAAGGCCTGGGGCATGCGCGTGCGGATGTCGTCCACACGGCCATTGATATAGGCCAGCAGGTCGGCCCGGCCCTTATCATCGTTGGGCCAGAGATATTTGGGGTCCTTGCCCAAGGCGGCCATACGGTCGCCCACCGTCCCCTGGGTCAGGCCCTGGGCGCGCAGCAGCGGTTCCATGCGGGCCTGCAGCATTTTCAGCTGCTCCAGCCCCATGGCATGCACCTCATCCGGAGACAGGCTGGTTGTGGTGGCGGCACTCAGCGCCCAGGCGTAGTAATCCGCCCCCTGCGGCAGGGCCCAGACGCCGGCATCGCTGCGGGCCCCCTTGCGCTGCTGCTCCATAACCGCCTGCTGCCGTTTCAGGGCGGGCAGCACCTTGTCATTGATGATGGATGCCGCCTCGCCGGGTTTGGCATGGCCCACCTGCTTTGCACCGGCCTCAAAATGCTTCACCAGTTCCCAATCGGCCACCGGCATGGTGGCGACGCCCGTGAACTGTCCGATGGCCTTGTCCAGCAGGAAGTCGGGCAAGGTGTAGCCCTGGCCCCCCTCCACGCGCAGCCGTTCGGTTTCCGCATCCAGCGCCGTGGCATATTGGGTCAGGCGCGACAGGTAGCTGTCGGCGTCTTCTTTGGTTTCGATCTTGTGCTGGCTGGTCAGGAAGTCCGGTACCTCGACAAAGGCGCCGACATTCTGGGCCACGGCATAGGGGCTGTTGCGATAGGAATAGCTCTGGTTCAGCAGGGCCATATCGCCAAAGCGGAAACCATGCCCTTGGGCCGACAGTTCCAGGGTCGCCTGCGCCACCTCCAGATTGGCCTGCATCTCTGCCGACAGGCCGGCGCGGGCCAGCGCCTTCACGGCGGCAAGCTGTTCCTTGACCACGCCACGCTGCGCCTCGATCCCGACCAGCGACCGGTCGCCCAGCAGGGCGCGCAGGCCCGCATGCCGGTCCTTATCGATGCCAAGCTGCGTGGCGTTCTCCGGGTACCAGGCCAGGATACGGTCGGTCAGTTGATCCAGAAAGGCCTGGGCCTTTGCAG
>JAEMSB010000686.1 GCA_016463045.1 Niveispirillum sp. | reverse complement strand
GGAATAGGTAGACCCCAAAGAAAGGCGATGGTCCGGGTTGTCAATTGCCGTCAAAATGATCTAAGGCCATTGCTTATGATATAGGTCTTTGTTTGGGAACTATGCCGAAGGGTATAAGCCCCCCACTACGCAGCGTCGATCTCCTCTTTTAAAGTTTAAGTGACCGAGGAACACGGACGTATGCGGGGAGGACGTGATGATGTTCGGCTTTCTTAACCAACATGATGATGCTGCGGAGGTCCTTGCGGCCCTGAATCTATCACAGGCAGTGATTTCATTCCGACCGGATGGTATAATCCTTGATGCAAACCAGAACTTCTTGAGTGTAGTGGGGTATTCACTCGCCGAAGTCCGGGGACAGCATCACAGCATGTTCGTTGAGGTGGCGGAGCGGAACAGCGTTGATTACGATGCCTTCTGGCAGGCGCTGCGGAATGGCGAATTCCAGGCCCGTCAATTCAAGCGGATCGGCAAGGGAGGCAAGGTGGTATGGATCGAAGCATCCTACAATCCGATCCGGGGCGCGAATGGGCGCGTCGTCAAGGTGGTCAAGTACGCTACTGATATCACACAGAAGGCCCTGGAGCACGCCAATCTATCCGGTCAGGTCACCGCCATAGGCAAGTCCCAAGCCGTTATCGAGTTCACGGTTGAGGGAACGATACTCTGGGCCAATGACAATTTCCTTAAGGCCATGGGCTACACTCTTGATGAGATCAAGGGCTGTCACCACAGCATGTTTGTCGAGCCAGCAGAACGCGACAGCGACGACTATGCGTCATTCTGGAAGGCTTTGCGCCGGGGTGAATATCAGGCTCGGCAGTTCAAGCGCGTCGGCAAGGGTGGCAAACCGATCTGGATTGAGGCCTCCTACAATCCCATTCTGGATCCCAGCGGGAAACCAGTTAAGGTGGTCAAATACGCTACGGACATCACGGCCCAGATGGAAATGCTGGCCGACCTGAAGACTCTGATTGATCGCAATTTCGGGGAGATTGACCAGGCGGTCGATCATTCCACGCGCGAAGCAACTAGCGCCAGCACTGCGGCCAACCAGACATCTGCGGCGGTCCAGATGATGGCGTCCAGTGCAGAAGAGCTTGCCGCTTCGATTGGTGAGATATCTCAGAGCATGGTACAGTCGCGCGGCGCGACCGATAGCGCGGTTGAGGTTACGGGCAGAGCGGATCAGGCGGCCCATCGACTGGACGAGGTCGCGCGATCGATGGAGGGCGTTGTCGATGTCATCAGGACAATTGCTGGTCAGATTAACCTCCTGGCGTTGAATGCTACGATTGAGGCCGCGCGGGCGGGCGACGCCGGTCGCGGGTTTGCAGTTGTCGCGACGGAAGTGAAGAACCTCGCCAGCCAATCCGCCAACGCAACGAAAAAGATTTCGGAGGAGATTGCCGGAGTTCAAAGCCTGTCGGGGGACATGGTGGCGGCTCTTCAGGAAATTCGCACTGCCGTCGGAAACGTACGGGAGTATGTGTCAACCACAGCCGCGGCTGTAGAAGAGCAAAGCGCCGTGACGCGAGATATGTCCTCCAACATGCAGACGACGGCATCGGCTGTTGAAAAAGTGACCCGGAACCTTACCGCCATCAACGACTCGATCGGAAAGGTAACGAGCGCGGTCTCCACCACAAAGGATGCCGCGCGCGTTCTGGCACGCTGATAGAATCCCTGACTGACCGGATGCCTGGTGCTGCCGAGCAGCCGGTCAATGAGAGAGAAGTACGGGTAGGCGCAGGTTGGCGAATATGCCCTTCGTGGCGCCGCCCAGCACAAAATCCCGGAGACGGGAATGACCGAACCCGCCCATCACCAGCAAGCCGGCACCAGCGCTAAGCGCTGCTTCCTGCAAGCCGTCGGAGATGGAACGGCCAGCAAGCCTGATGCCTTGGGCTTCGGCCTGGAAGCCGCGACGGCGGAGGCAGGCAGCTAAGGTCTCGGCAATGTCATGGTGATGGAGTTTCTTTTCATCCTGAACCGTCAGGACCGTGATCCGTGTGCCCGTTTTTACCCACGGCAAGGCATCAGCAAGTGCACGCGCGGCAGCACGGCCCCCATCCCAGGCGATGGCAACATGGTCCAGGGCGGCGGGCATGTAAGCCGGCGGAACTAGGATGGCAGGACGTCCCGCACCGAATACGACGGTCTGGGCCAGGTCGTGGATGGACAGATGGTCCTTGGCCCAGGGA
>JAEMSB010000685.1 GCA_016463045.1 Niveispirillum sp. | reverse complement strand
CACATGTTCTTCGACGAAGATCATTGAAACGATGATAATGTCGCCAGCCAGAATATCCGACCGACAGGCGGCCAGACGGCCCGCATTTTCTGCCCAATCCGTGGCGGCATGGACCGTCAGCGTCAGCCCCGGCAATTCGAGCGTCAACGCCAGACGGGCCGCATCCACAGCCGCCACAATGTGATTGTCCAGCGTTACCAGCACCACCCGAACGGGAGTGCTGTCAGCGGGCGAAATGGGCTTTCGCGTCATACAGCGTCTCCACGGTGATCGGGTGAATCCCCTTGCCCTGGGCAAAGAGTTCGGTGTTGCGCCGGGCCTTACCCCGGACGAAGAACGGGACCTTCTGAAGCTCCCTTTCAGCCTCTAATGTCCAGGTGGCGATCACCCCCCCGGTCGGGGTGGCTGCCACCACCGGGGCCGGCGCTGCCTCTACCGGCTTGATGGCCGGTGCCTGCGGATGCAGGTGTGACGCAGTGGCGCCGTCGTTAAATTCGAAATCGTCCCGGAACATCTGTAACAGATGTTCCTCCAGCCCCATCATCAGCGGATGGACCCAGCTGTCGAAAATGACATTCGCCCCTTCAAACCCCATCTGGGGGGAATAGCGGGCCGGGAAATCCTGCACATGCGTGGGAGCAGAGATGACGGCGCAGGGCACACGCAGCCGCTTTGCAATGTGGCGTTCCATCTGTGTGCCCAGCACCAGTTCGGGCCGGGCGGCCACAATCGCGGCCTCCACCTCCAGATGATCATCGCTGATCACGGCCTCGACGCCATATTTGGAGGCGGCATCGCGCACATCCCGCGCAAATTCACGCATGTAGGTGCCAAGGCCGCAGACCCGGAACCCCAGTTCCTCCGACGCGATGCGGGCGGCGGCGATGGCGTGGGTGGCATCGCCGAAGATGAAAACCCGCTTGTTGGTCAGATAATTGCTGTCGATGGAGCGGCTGTACCAGGTCAGGCGGTCGCGGGTGCGGCCCTCGCGCGCCGGCAGGCCGGCCATGGTCCGCACCTCATCAACAAAACTCTGTGTCGCCTGCACTCCGATGGGGATGGTGGAGATGAAGGGCATGCCATGCGCGGTTTTCAGCCAGCGGGCCGTGACATCGGCGATTTCGGGATACAGCACGATGTTGAAGGCCGCTTCCGGGATACGCGCCAGATCGGCAGGCGTCGCCCCCATCGGGGCCACGACGCGCACATCCAGCCCTTCTTCCGTCAACAGCTTCACAATCTCCGTCACGTCATCGCGACAACGGAAGCCAAGCGAGGTGGGGCCCAGGATATTGCAGCTATTGGCGGGAATGTTGTCGGGGCGTGGGTTGCGGCTCACAAAGGCACGGACCAGACGATAAAACGTCTCCGCCGCACCCCAGTTTTCCTTCTTCTGGTACGATGGCAGTTCAAGCGGCACCACCGGCACCGGCACGTCCAGCGTGCGGGCAAGACCGCCCGGATCATCCTGCAACAGTTCCGCAGTGCAGGACGCCCCGACCAGCAGCGCCTCCGGCGTGAAGCGGGCCACCGCATCACGGCAGGCCTTCTTAAAGATATCCGCCGTCGACCCGGCCAGATCGCGGGCCTGGAAGGTAGTATAGGTGACCGGTGGGCGGGACTGACGCCGTTCGATCATGGTGAACAGAAGGTCGGCATAGGTATCGCCCTGCGGCGCATGCAGCACATAATGCACGCCCTGCATCGAGGCGGCGATGCGCATGGCGCCTACATGCGGCGGGCCTTCATAGGTCCACATGGAAAGCTTCATCGCACAGCCTCCCGCCGTTCGACGCCATTGGTCAGGATGGCATTGCGCATCAGGGGGCGGGCGAACAGCTCCGCCAGATCGCCTGCCTGTTCAAAGCCCTGGATGGGGGTGAAGCTGAACTCAATGGACCATTTGCTGACCCTTCCCTCCGCCTCAAACGGATTGGCAAGGCCAAGGCCGCAGACGATCAGGTCGGGGTTGGTGGCGCGGCAACGGTCGATCTGTTCATCGACATCCTGGCCCTCCGACAGGGTGACACCCGGCGGCAGCAGGGCCAGTTCACCCGCCACATGCTCACGATGCAGATAGGGGCTGCCAACCTCCAGCAGTTCCGACCCCATTTCCCGCGACAGGAACCGCGCCAGCGATGGCTCCATCTGGGAATCGGGGAAGAAGAAGACGCGGCGCCCTTCCAGCCAGGGCCGGTAATGGGC
>JAEMSB010000684.1 GCA_016463045.1 Niveispirillum sp. | reverse complement strand
CGGCCATCGCGTTTCTTAGACCAGTACCATTGCGCACATCCGCACATCCATGCGAAGTTCCTCGCCGTTATTGTGCGCAAACTCGCATGGGGTGGGCATGGCCAACCGGTTCGACTGGGACGATCTGCAATCCTTCCTGGCGGTGGCGCGGTCGGGCCGGCTGACCCTGGCGGCCAAGCGCATGGGGGTCGATCACACCACCCTGGGCCGCCGTCTGACGGGCCTGGAACAGGCGCTGGGCACCACCCTGTTCGAACGCCATGCCACGGGATATAGCCTGACCCAGGCGGGGGAGACCCTGCTGCAAAGTGCTGAGGTGATGGAGGGCATGGCGCTGACCATCCAGGAAGAATTGTCAGGGGCCGGGGCCAAGCTGTCGGGGGCCGTGCGCATCGGCACGCCCGACGGGTTCGGCAGCTTCTTCCTGGCCCCGCGCATCGGCAGACTGGGCGCGATGCACCCTGATCTGGAGGTGCAGTTGGTGGCCATGCCGCGCCTGTTCAGCCTGTCGAAGCGGGAGGCGGACATCGCCGTGACCCTGGCCCAGCCGGAGGCAGGACGCCTGCATGCGCGCAAACTGACTGATTACGAACTGGGCCTGTACGCGGCGCGGTCATATCTGGAGACGGCCCCCCCCATAGACGGGCCGGGCGACCTCGCGGCCCACCGCTTCATCTCCTATATCGATGATCTGCTTTATACGCCGGAGCTGGATTATGTCCCGCTCGTCTCCCGCGATATCCGCCCCTATCTGAAAAGTGCCAGTCTGGTGGCGCAGTTCCGGGCGGTGCAGGCCGGCAGCGGCATTGCCGTTCTGCCCTGTTTCATGGCGGCGGGAGAGAAAGACCTGATCCGGCTGCTGCCGGGCGAGGTGAAGCTGATCCGCAGCTTCTGGCTGGTCATGCATTCGGACGTTCGCCACCTCTCCCGCATCCGCGTGGCCGCGGAATTCATCGCGGAGGAGGTAAAGCGCAACGCACGGCTGTTCCAGGGGTGACGGTGCCACGTACGCTAGCCAGCGGTCATTACCCATGACCGCTGGAGGCCGGCGACTGCCGGCCCGGCGCACGTGCGCCGTAAGCCAAGGGCGCGGATGCGCCCGCCCGGCGCCTGAGGGAACAAATATTAAAAAGGCATCTTGAAGCCCGGCGGCAGCTTCAGACCGCCCATCATGGCGTTGGTCTGTTCCGCCGTAAACGCCTCAATCTTGCCCTTGGCGTCATTGTACGCGGCGGTGATCAGGTCTTCCAGAACCTCAACATCCTCGGGATCGACGATGGATTTGTCGATCTTCAGGCCGCGTAGGTCGCCCTTGCCGTTCAGGGTCAGCTTGACCATGCCGCCACCGGACACGCCCGTGGCTTCATGCTCCTGCATCTTGGCCTGCATCTCAGCCATCTTGGACTGCATCTGCTGGGCCTGCTTCATCATCTGGCCGATATTCTTCATGGCTCAGAAGTCTCCTTCATAATCGCCCTCATCCATGGGCGGTGGTGCATCGAAATAAGGGCTGTCGGCCATCTCGTCACCCCCAAAAGCGTCCATCGCTTCGGGAATTTCGGGTTCGGCCATCGGCGGCGGGGCCAGGGTTACCTGGCTCTGGTCGATGATCTTATCAATCTTGGCGCCCGGAAACGCCTCCAAAACGGCCTTGACCAGCGGATGTTCGGCGGCCTCGGCCCGCTGTCGCAGTTCGGCCTCGCGTTCCTGTTCGGCAATGGTCGGCTCACCGGCGGCACCGGATACAGACACGACCCAGCGCTTGCCCGTCCATTCGGTGAGCAACTGCCCCACCTTGCCGGGCAGGTTCTGCGGGCAGGCCGGCAACATGCGCAGTTCAATCATTCCGCTTTCAAAACGGACTAGATGGACGGAAGCGCGCAACATGCCGGCCAGCACGCCTTCACGCTTGTCCAGGAACAGGTCGGCCACCGCACGGAAGCTGGTTGGTTCCGGTACCGTATCAATCTTGCCAACCGGCTGTGGCGCCGCCACAGGGGCGGGTGCCGGCGCACCGGCAAAGGCCCTGCCGCCAGCCACCATGGCCATGGGCGCACCCTGGGTGGGGGCCGCATGCACCATCGGGCCAGGGCCGCCGCCACCGGCGAACCCACCGCCCCCACCGGGATTGTTGCTATGCAGGGCGCGCGCCGCCACCTCCACCCCGCCCGCCTCATTGATCTTCTTGATCAGTTCCGCCGGGCTGG
>JAEMSB010000003.1:788-29929 GCA_016463045.1 Niveispirillum sp. | reverse complement strand
CCATAGCCCTGTTTCTTGACCAGTGGTGAGGCGCGCAGGCAGGCCTGAGGCTTGGCGAAGAAGCTTTGCGCCGTCACCGGCCCCTTGCGGTCGCACTCCACGGCCAGCAGCAGTTCGTCGGATGTCATGCCATAGGGGGCGGCGCGCAGCAGGGCATATTGGCGCTCGGCCACGGTGCCGGGCTTTCCCGGTGGGGTGCCGACGGTGACGGGGCAGTCGGGGGAGACGGTGATCAGGGTGTTGGTGTAGTTGGTGGTGTGCACAGCGCCCCCCTGCCCGCGGTCACTTCCCGTCCGGCACCAGGAAAATCTGGCCGGGATAGATCAGGTCGGGGTCGCGGATCTGGCCCTGGTTGGCCTCAAAAATCACCGTGTAGCGGATGCCCTCGCCATAGGATCGCCGCGCGATGGCCCAGAGATTGTTGCCCGGCACCACCACGACCGCGCGACCGGCCAGGGCCTGTTCGGGGATGGGCAGCTTGCTGAAATTCACCTCGGCCCGGCTGATCACCTTGCTGTCGGGGCCGACCTGATCGATGCGCAGGCTATATTGGCCATCATCGAAGACGCGGTCCGGCGTGATGGACCAGCGTCCGTCATCCCCCACCTTGGCGCGGCCAACCAGGGAATTCTGGAGGTACAGCATTACTTCGGTACCGGGCTTGGCCTGTCCGCCGACGCTGACCTTGCCGCCCCGGTCATAATCGACGGTGTCGATGGTGACCTCCCCCGCCGGACGGGGGGCGCCACCCTGCGACAGGCTGCGCGGGGCCTGTAACACGCGGCTGCCATCCTTGCCGGACAGCACGGCCAGGGCGTCGCCATCGCCCTTGCGGCCGGCCAGATCACGGTCGCGCTCCGGCACGGCCAGGACCACCGTCGCCTCCCCCTTGGTCACGGTGCCGTCGCCGGCCACCTGTTCCAAGCGCAGTTCGCGGGCACCGGGGGGCAGCGCGTCGGGCGGCAGGAATACCCATTCGCCGCGCGCATCGGCGGTGACGGTGCCCAGCAGTTTGTCCCCGTCCAGGATATTCACCTTGGTCCCCGGTACCGCGCGGCCCGCGATGACGGCGGTTCCCGTCGGCTCCACCCGCACCACGTCAAAGGCCGGCAGGCTGGCCTTTTTCGCTGCCGGGGCCTGCGCCGATGGCTTGGATGATCCGCCGGTGCCCGGTGCCTGAAGCTGCCACGCGGCGATGCCCACAATGGCGACGGCCAGAACGGCGATGGGGATCAGAAGCTTGCGGTTCACAGGCGGAAAACCTTTCTTGTGCCCCGGAACGGGAAAGGGCGCGGCAGCGGCGGGCCAGATAGGTCAGGCATAGCGGACCAGCGCCCAGATGGCAGATGCCGATATTGCCGCGACAAGGATGGCGCGGACAAGGGAAACGATCCGGGGGGCCGGAATGTTCCCCGGCAGTGCGGCCCGCCCCGTCAGCATGGGCCGCACCAGATCCAGCCGCTTGAACAGGGCATAGGCCAGGATGGCCGCGACATGCAGCCCGATCAGGATCAGCAGCAGATCGAAATTCTTCAGATGGATGGTGCGGGCCAGGGCCGCGAAGGACCCGCTGACATGTTCCACCAGCGGACCATCGGTCAGCACCCCATCGCTGGTGAACAGGCCCGATCCCGCCTGCAACCCGACCAGTGCCAGCAGGCCCAGAACGGCCAGCGCACCCAGCGCATTATGGCCGGCATGCGGGGTCAGCCGACCGGGCCGGCGCAGTTCATCAAGATGATGGCGGATGGCGGCGGGGCCGCGCACGAAACTGGCAAAACGCGCCGTCTCGCTGCCCACCAGCCCCCAGATGAGGCGGAAAAGCACCAGGGCCAGCACGGCATAGCCGAAGCGCATGTGCCAATCATAGGCATCACGCTCGCCCGTGATCCAGGCGCCGGCGATACAAAGAACCAACAGCCAGTGGAACAGCCGCGTGGGCAGATCCCAGACCAATATTTTACGCATAAGCCGATCTCCCACGGCAGGGGCGGGAACCGGCCCCTGTTCGATCATGAACAGGGGTCGGGCCGGACATTATCAGTCGGCGCGATAAGACTCGTGGCAGGTCTTGCAGGTGCCCACCGTCTTGCCGAACTGCGCACCGATGGCGGCCTTGTCGCCACCAGCGGCAACCTTCACCAGGGCCGCGGCTTCGGTCTGGAAGGCGACCGTCTTGGCCTTGTAATCGTCGGCCTTGGTCCAGATTTCGGGCTTCGCCTCGCTCTTGGCGACACCCACGGCGGTGCCCGCCGGCCACCAGTTCGGGAAGGCCTTGGCAACACCATCGATGGTGGCAGCGGCGGCCTGCACGTCAGCCACAGTGCCGGTGCCATCCTTCAGGAAGGCACCGATGGTCTTGGTGGCACCACCGGCCTTCTTCAACTCGGCCTTACGGGCCTCGATCACAGCCGTCGGGTCCTGGGCCTGGGCGGTGACCACGAAGCCGGTCAGGCTGGCCGCAGCGATAATACCGGCGGCAAGCGCGCCGAAACGATGATTGATCACTCGAAATCCTCCATCAGATCGCCAGGGGCGCCAGAGACGGCCCGGGCCGGGGGTGACATGGGGCGCCGTCCGATGAAGGACGTCACCTTTGGAGATGGGGTGCGCTTGTGTCCCGTCAACAGATGGTGTAGGGCCGAAGGGATCGACAGCGCACCCATTTCGCACGAAGCGGAGAGTGCCCGTTGTCGAGGTCCGTTTGCAAGCAGCACCACAGGGGTGCCGCCCGGTCAGGTCAGGAAAGTGTTCACCCATGTCGTCCATCAAATCGGTCTGTGTTTATTGCGGTTCCTCCGACTTCGTCGCCGACAGCTATAAGGAAGCGGCGCGCCGCACCGGGTCGCTGCTGGCCGCCAACGGTTACGATATCGTCTATGGCGGCGGGCGCGTCGGCCTGATGGGCATCGTCGCCGATGCCGGCCTGAAGGGTGGCACCAAGGTCGTGGGCATCATCCCCGACCATATCAAGCGGTACGAGGTGGACCATACCGGCCTGACCGAACTGATCGTTGTGGAGAGCATGCATATCCGCAAGCAGATGATGGTGGAGCGATCCGACGCCTTCATCATCCTGCCCGGCGGCATCGGCACCCTGGACGAAATGTTCGAGATCATCACCTGGCGGCAGTTGCGTCTGCATGGCAAGCCGGTGGTCATCGTTAACACCGACGGCTTCTGGAACCCGCTGGTCGCCTTGATGGAGCACATGACCGAGACGGGCTTCATGCGCAAGCCGAACCTGCCCGGTGCCGAAGACCGGCTGTACCACGTGGTGGACAGTGTGGAAGAGGCCGTCGATCTGCTTGCCCGCCTGAAGGAGGCGGCGCATAAGGTTCAAACTGATCGCATGTGAGGGTGCGGGCTTTGCCTTTGTCGCAGGCCAGCCCCGCATTCCGAACGAAAATTACCCGAGCAGGCCCGGTTGCGACCCAGTCGTGAATAGGCTTTATTGACACCGCCGGGCCGGACGCTGGATCGCCGCCGGTACCTTTCACCCCTGGGAGAGCGCCCCCATGTCGAAGATCAAAGTCGTCAATCCGATCGTGGAACTTGATGGCGACGAAATGACCCGCGTGATCTGGCAGTTCATCAAGGACCGCCTGATCCTTCCGTATCTGGACGTGGACCTGAAATATTACGACCTGGGTGTCGAGCACCGTGACGCCACGGACGACAAGGTCACCATCGAGTCCGCCGAGGCCATCAAGCATTACGGCGTGGGCGTGAAGTGCGCCACCATCACCCCGGACGAAGAGCGGGTGAAGGAATTCAAGCTGAAGCAGATGTGGAAGTCGCCCAACGGCACCATCCGCAACATCCTGGGCGGCACGGTGTTCCGTGAGCCGATCATCTGCAAGAACGTGCCGCGCCTGGTGCCGGGCTGGACCCAGCCCATCGTCATCGGCCGCCATGCCTTCGGTGACCAATACAAGGCCACGGACTTCATCATCCCCGGTGCCGGTCGCCTGTCCATCACCTTCACCAGCGCCGACGGCACCAGCAACATCCGCCACACTGTGTTCGATTTCGACGGGCCGGGCGTTGCCATGGGCATGTACAACGTGGACGAATCGATCCGCGGCTTTGCGCGCGCCTGCATGAATTATGGCCTGCTGCGCGGTTACCCCGTGTATCTGTCCACCAAGAACACGATCCTGAAGGCCTATGACGGTCGCTTCAAGGACCTGTTCCAGGAAGTGTTCGAGGCCGAGTTCGCGGACAAGTTCAAGGCTGCCGGCATCACCTATGAACACCGCCTGATCGACGACATGGTGGCCTCGGCCCTCAAGTGGTCGGGCAACTTCCTGTGGGCCGCCAAGAATTATGACGGCGACGTGCAGTCGGATCTGGTGGCACAGGGCTTCGGCAGCCTGGGCCTGATGACGTCCGTTCTGATGACCCCCGATGGCAAGACGGTCGAAGCGGAAGCCGCCCACGGCACCGTGACCCGCCACTATCGCGAGCATCAGAAGGGCAAGCCCACCTCCACCAACCCGATCGCCAGCATCTTCGCCTGGACCCAGGGCCTGACCTATCGCGGCAAGTTCGACGAGACGCCGGAAGTCGTCGACTTCGCCAAGACCCTGGAACGCGTCTGCGTGGATACGGTCGAAAGCGGCTACATGACCAAGGATCTGGCCACCCTGATCGGCCCGGACCAGAAGTGGCTGACCACCCAGGACTTCCTGGCCAAGCTGGACGAGAACCTGCAGGCGGCGCGCGCCAAGTAAGCGCTGGCGAATACAGGTTAGAGTGATGGAACCCCGGCCGTGGCAACGCGGCCGGGGTTTTCTTTATGCTTCCGGTCGGGTGGACGGCCTGTCTAGCCCCAGCATCTGCATCATGCCTGCCGGTTGCACCAGCAGGTCGGCCAGAGTGACCTCGTCCAGCACCGCCAGGAAGGCGGCCAGGGCCTTGCCCAGCACCTTTTGCAGGCGGCAGTCGCTGGTAATGGGGCAAGTGTTGCCCGTGTCAAAACATTCCACCAGTGACATGTCATTTTCCAGCTGACGCACCAGGGCACCCAGATTGATCTCCGCCGGCGGACGGCCCAGCGCCATGCCGCCATTGCGGCCCCGCACGGTGCGCACATGGCCCAGCCGGCCCAGTTCGTTGACGATCTTGGTCAGGTGGTTTTCGGAAATGGCGTAGCGGTTGGCGATCTCGGGGATCGTGGACAGGCCTTCGCGCTTCATCCCCAGATAAAGCAGCACGCGCAATCCGTAATCGGTATAGCGGGTCAGCCGCATCGCCCCATCCCCCTTTATCAGAACGCCTTCCATGCCATCCGCGCCCACGCCAGGACAAGCCTTGGCGGCGGGAGGGCTGACATGCCTGCGCCTGAAACAAAAGATACATTAAAAATATTGCTTTTCAAGGTCGGGCGCCTTAAGAGGCTTTCCAGATGCATCTTTACCGTCCTGACCCCCTGTGAAGCGAGAACCTGATGCTGTCCGCCCAAACCATCGCCATCGTGAAATCCACCGCCCCCGTCATGCATCAGCATGGCGAAGCGATTACCCGGCACATGTATGACAAGCTGCTGCGCGATCCGGCCATCCGGGCCATTTTCGACCCCACGCACCAGCGCAATGGCACCCAGGCCCGCGCCCTTGCCGGGGCCGTTGCCGCCTACGCCGACAATATCGACAATCTGGCGGCCCTGGGCCCCGCGGTGGAGCGTATCGCGGAACGCCATGTCAGCCTGCATGTGCAGCCCTATCATTATGATATTGTCGGCACCAACCTGCTGGGTTCCGTCGCGGAAGTGCTGGGCAGTGCCGCAACACCCGCCATCCTGCATGCCTGGACCGAGGCCTGGATGGCACTGCGCGACATTTTCGTGGGCGTGGAACAGGCCAAGTATCGCGACAGCGCCGGTGCGCCCGGCGGCTGGTACGGATGGCGCCGGTTCAAGGTGGTGGACGCCGTCACCGAAAGCCAGGTGATCCGCAGCCTGTATCTGGAGCCGGAGGATGGCGGCGCCATCCTATCCTTCCGCCCGGGCCAGTACCTGACCCTGCGCCTGAACGTGCCGGACCATGGATCTCTACTACGCCATTACAGCCTGTCGGGTGCCCCCAATGGCCGGTCTTACCGCATCTCCGTGAAGCATGAGACGGCACAAGAGGCGGGGGTGCCCGACGGTCTGGGCTCCAGCTTCCTGCATCGCCATCTGTCGGTCGGCGATGTGGTGGAGGTGGCGCCGCCGGCGGGCAGCTTCACCGCACCGGACGGGAACAAGCCCTTGTTTCTGCTGGCTGGCGGGGTCGGCATCACGCCGATGCTGTCCATCACGGAAGCGGAACTGGCCGCCGGATCGGCGCGCGCCCTGCACCTGTTTCAGGCCGTGCGCGACCGTGCCCACCATGCCTTCGGTCGCCGCCTGCGCGATCTGGCCCGCACCCATGCCAACCTGTCGGTCAGCATCTTTTATGAGCAGGTGGCGGAAGATGACCGGATCGGCACCGACCATGACATGGCGGGCCGCATCGACCCCGCCGCCATCGCCGCCCTGCCCCAAGTCCGTGACGCCGACTTCATGGTCTGCGGCCCCAAAGGCTTCATGGCCGCCATGATCAAGGGTCTGCGGGCCGCTGGGGTGCCGGCGGACCGGATTCGCTATGAGTTCTTCGGCTCCCATGAAGAAGAACTGCTTGACTGAGGCGAATTCGCCTCAAAAGCACGCGTGCTTAAAAGTACGAAAGCGCAGTTTTCCTTTGCCCACGGTGTCAGCAGACGCCGTGGGCCTTTTTTATTCACGCGCCTGCATTTGAGGCATATTGCCGACGTTAACAGGTTATGACAGCGTCACGATACGGTAAGTGCGCAACGCCAAAGCTGCGCCCCGATAAGAAGAACGCGTGGGAGGAGTTACATAATGTTCAGCCATACCAGCGGACGCAATGCGTCCGGCCGTCACCCGCTTGCCTTGTCCATCCTGCTGTGTGGCGCAGCCGCCATCGCCATGCCCGCCATGGCGCAGCAGGCCCCTGCCCCTTCTTCCGGCGCCATGCTGGAGGAAATCATCGTCTCCGCCCGTAAGCGCGACGAAACCCTGAAGGACGTCCCCTTCTCCATCAACGCCATGAGCGCGGATTCGATGAAGGATGCCGGCGCCACCAATATTGAGGACGTGTCACGCAGCATCGTGGGCCTGTCGATCCAGAATCTGGGTCCTGGGCAGAGCCAGGTGGCGATCCGTGGCATTTCCGCCGGTCAGATTGTGCGTGACCAGCCGGGCGTGAAGGAACAGGTCGGCGTCTATCTGGACGAATCAGTGATCTCGCTGTCGCTGTTCACCCCCGATCTGGACCTGTACGACCTGAGCCGCGTCGAAGTGCTGCGCGGGCCGCAGGGCACGCTCTACGGCTCCGGCTCGCTGTCGGGCACCATCCGCTACATCACCAACAAGCCAGCGCAGGGCACCCAGGAAGGCACCACCGAACTGTCGATTGAACAGATCGATGGCGGCGGCACCGGGTACAGCGCCAAGGCCATGGTCAATGTGCCCGTCAGCGACACGCTGGCCCTGCGCGCCGTCGGCTATGGCACCCGCTATGCCGGCTTCATTGATGCGATCCAGCCCAATCGCAGTGTGAAGAAGGACGTGAATGACGGCTTCCGCACGGGCCTGCGCCTGTCGCTGGGCTGGCAGCCGACCGAGAATGTCACCATCACCCCGCGCGTCGTCTATCAGGAGATCGAGGCCAACGGCTTCAACCGCGAAGATGAGTTCAACATCCTGGCCAATGAGCTGGTGACCACGGGCAACCGCCTGTTCCAGTTCGGCAAGCGCCAGCAGTTCACGCAGCTGGAAGAGAAGTTCAAAGACAAGTTCATGCTGGCCGATCTGACGGTTGAGGTCGATCTCGGTGCCGTCACGGCCACCTCGGTCACCTCGGTCACCGACCGCGACCTGCTGGTCTATCGCGATGCCTCGCAGTTGACCGGTTCCATCACGGGTCAGCCGGGGGTGCTGTCGGCCACCGGCCTGTCGAAGCAGGTCTATACCCTGGACACCCCGCTGTCGGACGAAACCGACGTGAAGGTGTTCACGCAGGAAGCCCGCCTTGCCTCCAACGGCGATGGCCCGTTCCAGTGGGTGGCCGGCGCCTTCTATTCGAAGATCGACCGCAAATACGCCCAGACCCTGAATGTTGACGGGTTCGAAGCGATCACCGGCATCGACAGCAACGGCCCCAACGCCCAGAACGGGCTGGACGAGTTGTACTGGTCCCGCATTCCGTATGATTTCAAGCAGGTCGCCCTGTTCGGTGAAGGTTCCTATGACCTGACCGAACAACTGTCGGCCACGCTGGGCCTGCGCTATTTCGACTTCAAGGAAAAGCGCACCCTGAATTTCGACGGTATCTTCGCCGACCGCGCCCAGGGCGTGAAGGGGGAGACCAGCAGCAACGGCTTCTCCCCGCGCGCCATCCTGTCCTATGACGCCACGGAAGACGTGACCGTCAATGCGCAGGTGTCCAAGGGCTTCCGTCTGGGCGGCATCAACGATCCCCTCAACCTGCCGCTCTGCTCCGCCACCGACCGCACCACCTTCGGCGGGCGCAACAATTTCGGCAATGAAAGCGTCTGGAACTATGAAATGGGCGCAAAGGTGAGCTTCGGCGGTGGCCGTGGTTCGCTGAACATCGCCGGTTACTACACCGACATTTCCAACCTCCAGGTCACGCTGGATGCCGGCACCTGCTCCTCGCGCATCGTCTTCAACGCCGATGCACGCACGCGCGGTACCGAAGCGGAGTTCAGCTATCAGCTGACCGACGCGTTCAACCTGTCGCTGTCGGGTTCGTTCAACGACAGCGAGTTTACGGAAACCGTAACCTCACGCGGCACCGCCGGTGCGGCCAGCGTCGTTGGCGGCATCAAGAAGGGCAACCGCCTGCCCACCGTCCCGCGCTATCAGTTCAGCGCGCAGACCAAGTGGGAAGACGATATCGGCAACGACCTGACCGGCTTTGCCATCGCGACGTTCCAGCATATCGGCTCTCGCTTCACCCAGGCGGTGGATCAGGACCCGGCAGCCGTCGGCACCTTCAACCGCATCCCGATCGGCAGCCAGCCGGGCACGGCCTTCAGCTTCGATCCGAAGCTGCCTTCCTATAGCAGCGTCAATCTGCGCTTCGGCGTGAAGAAGGACGAGTGGGAGATGGCCGGTTACGTCAACAATCTGTTTGACGAGAATGCCAAGCTGTCGCTGGACCGCGAACGCGGCTTCCGCGCCCGCGTGGCCTATCAGGTCGCCAAGCCCCGCACGTTTGGCGCGCAGGTCAGCACGAAGTTCTGATCCTGTGCCGCCATCCATTACGGGCTGACAAAGAAAACCCCCGGCGGAAGCAATTCCGCCGGGGGTTGGCCTTTTGAGGGACCCAGTTGAACGAGGGTAAAAGGGAAAGCGTGGCCAGCGTCAGCGACGCTGACCCTGATCCGCCGCCTGATGGCGCCGGTTCTTTTCCGCCTCGGCCTTCTGCTCACCGGTCGGAGTGGGCAGGATACCCTGATCCTGCCCGGTCCCGTCAGTGCGCGGTGCCGGCGCCGCCGTCGCTGGCTGTTGGGATGAGACAGGGTCGCTGGCCGGAAAACTATCGTCCAGATCGCGGTCCAGCTCCCGTTCGGTGGGCTGACGCGGATGTTTGGGGGTGGGGGGATACTGGGTCTGCGTGGGCATGTCATTTCCTC
This sequence comes from Niveispirillum sp., assembly GCA_016463045.1. GTDB lineage: Bacteria > Pseudomonadota > Alphaproteobacteria > Azospirillales > Azospirillaceae > Niveispirillum. The sequence goes on along the minus strand of JAEMSB010000003.1, from coordinate 20,221 downwards.
CCGGTGGGGATGGTGATCACATCCAATAGGGCGGGACGTTGTAGTAGCTGGAAACCGGCTCCCGCCAACGGCGATCGTCAGGGCCCAACTCCTGTTCGGAATAGGAGGGGGCGTTTTCGAGACGCGTCCGGTCCAGCGGCACAACATAGCCGCCCATTTCCGGGTCATATTTCAGCACCGACCAGGGCAGCGGATGGTAACGCTCGCCAATGCCGAGAAAGCCGCCGAACCCCATGATGGCATAGGCAACATTGCCCGTGCGCTTGTTCAGCATCACGTCCTCGACATGGCCGATCTTGTCGCCATCCACGCCATAGACGTCGGTGCCTTTCACCTTGCCGGCGCTGATGCAGCTATTGGTCTCGCTACGCGCGACATCACTGATGGCCATGATGGTGATCCTTCCTGTCGTGGTTGTCAGAATGGAAACGCACGACACCGTATAAATGTTCCGGCAAGGTCACAGCTTTGGCACGGCATTAACAAAAGAAAACCCCGGCGCGGTGGGCACCGGGGTTTGTAAACCGGATGGGGTCAGGGGTGATCAGCCGCCCTGTTGCGCCATCTGCTCGTCCCGCTGCCGGGCCTTTTCCTGACGCGCATTGTAGATGCCGGCGCAGATGATGCCGATGGCCACGATGGTCACCACAATGGTGGCCAGCGCATTCACCTTGGGCGACAGGCCCAGGCGCACCGACGAGAACACGATCTGCGGCAGGGTGGTGGAGCCGGGGCCGGACACGAAGCTGGTGATCACCAGATCGTCCAGCGACAAGGTAAAGGCCAGCAGCCAGCCCGACACGATGGCCGGGGCGATCAGCGGCAAGGTGATCACGAAGAACACCTTGGCGGGCCGCGCCCCCAGATCCATCGCCGCCTCTTCCAGGCTGGCATCCATGGAAACCAGCCGCGACTGCACCACCACCGTCACAAAGGACATGGTGAAGGTGATATGGGCCAGGATGATGGTCAACATCCCACGCCCTTCGGGCCAGCCCAGCACCTGTTCCATGCTGACAAACAGCAGCAGCAGCGACAGGCCCATGATCACTTCGGGCATGACCAGTGGGGCGGACACCATGCCGGAGAACAGGGCACGCCCCTTGAACGCGCCGAACCGCGCCAGCATCATGCCGGCCAGCGTGCCCAGCACCACGGCAAAGCTGGCGGAAATGAAGGCAACCCGCACCGACAGCCAGGCCGCGGAAAGAAGCTGATCGTCGCGCATCAGTTCGCCGTACCAGCGGAAGGAGAATTCCGACCAGACAGAGACGGAGCGGTTGTCGTTGAAGGACAGCACGATCAGCAGAATGATCGGGATGTACAGGAACAGAAGGCCCGTGATCAGGCCGAAGCGCAGGAACCAGGATTTCGGCATTACGGGTGCCCCCCCTGCTTACCCTGCACGTTCTGGAAGATCATGATCGGTACGACCAGGAACAGCAGCAAGGCGACCGCCACGGCGGATGCCAGCGGCCAGTCACGGTTATTGAAGAATTCCGTCCACAAGGTGCGCCCGATCATCAGCGTGTCAGGCCCGCCCAGCAGTTCCGGGATCACGAATTCACCGGTCGCCGGGATGAAGACCAGCAGCGCGCCCGCGATCATGCCGGGGATCGACAGCGGCAGAGTGATGGTCAAGAACGCCTTCCAGGGCGGGCACCCCAGATCGGCCGCCGCCTCCAGCAGGGTATTGTCCAGCTTCTCCAGCGTCGAATAGAGCGGCAGGATCATGAAAGGCAGATAGGAATAGGTGATGCCGATATAGGTGGCGACGGGCGTGTAAAGGATCTGCAAGGGCTGGTCGATGATGCCCAGCCACATCAGCACATTGTTCAGCACGCCATTGTTGGACAGAATGCCGATCCAGGCATAGACGCGGATCAGGAAGCTGGTCCAAAACGGCAGGATCACCAGCATCAGCAGCGGGGCGCGCCATTTCGGATCGGCCTTGGCGATAGCATAGGCGACCGGATAGCCCAGCAGCAGACAGCAGATGGTGGAGATGAAGGCGATCTTCAGGCTGTTCAGGTAGGCGACGATGTAGAGATCGTCGGTCACCATATAATGGAAATTATAGAAGGTGACGGTGATCTGGTACTTCAGATCCTCCACATTCTCGATCAGCGAGGTGAAGGGCGGGATCGCCATCTGGCTTTCGGCCAGCGCGATCTTCAGCACGATCAGGAACGGCACCAGAAAGAACAGTAGCAGCCAGGCATAGGGCACGGACACCACCAGTGCCCGACCCGACAGGCCCACCCGCTGCAACAGGCCCAGAAAGCCCGTATGGCGCATTTCGCTTTGAACCGTTTCGGCCATGGGTCAGCCCCCCCTTCCCGTCCGGTCAGTTGGTCAGGACGCTGCCGGCGAACGGCCGCCAGGACAGGTACACCCGGTCTTCCCAGGTAATGGGCATTTCGGTGCGGCGCGTCACCATCGGCGCCGTCACCCGCACCCGCTTGCCGGTATCCAGCAGAATCTCATAGATGGAGACATCGCCCAGATAGGCGATTTCCTTCACCACGCCGGTGGCCTGATTGCGGCCATCGCTGCCCGCCGGCGCATCCTTGGTGATCGTCACCTTCTCGGGCCGCACCGCCACCCAGCATTCCGTACCGGGCGCCAGATGGCCGGGATGAGAGACATAGAGGTCGCAATTCGCCTCGTCAGAGCGGATCAGCGAATGGTCGGGCTCAGACTCCAGAACGCGGCCATGGAACATATTGACCGATCCGATGAACTCCGCCGTAAAGCGGCTGTTGGGATATTCATAAATCTCGGTCGGCGTGCCGATCTGCGCGATATAGCCCCTGTTCATCACGGCAATGCGCGACGACATGGTCATCGCCTCTTCCTGGTCATGGGTCACGACCACGAAGGTGATGCCTACCTTTTCCTGAATATTCACCAGCTCGAACTGCGTCTGTTCGCGCAATTTCTTGTCCAGCGCGCCCAGCGGCTCGTCCAGCAGCAGCAGCTTGGGCCGCTTCACCAGGGCGCGGGCCAGCGCCACGCGCTGCCGCTGCCCACCCGAAAGCTGATGCGGCTTGCGCTTGCCGAACTGTCCCAGCTGCACAAGGTTCAGGGCGTCGGCCACCCGCTCCGCGATCTCGGCCTTGCCCACCTTGTCCTGATGCAGGCCGAAGGCGATATTGGCCTCCACGCTCATATGCGGGAACAGGGCGTAGGATTGGAACATCATGTTCACGGGCCGCTCATAAGGCGGCACGTTGGACATGTCGACACCGTCGATGAAAATCTTGCCCTCGGTCGGGCGTTCAAACCCGGCCAGCATACGCAGCAAGGTGGTCTTGCCAGACCCGGACCCGCCCAGAAGCGAGAAGAATTCGCCGCGATAGATCGACAAGGAAACATCATCGACGGCGGTGAAATCGCCGAACTTCTTCGTCACCTTCTCGATGCGGACATAGGGCTTCTCATTCGGGTCCCGCCAAGGTTCCAGCTTGGTCTGGGTCCGCGAGGGCTGCGCATTGGCCATGTCCGTATATGTCCCTGTCCGGTTGGCGATATCGGTAGGTGGCGTGGCTTTTCACGCACCGCACAATTCTACACGCGACGATACCCGGACGGATAGGGGGAGCATGCGGCAAGCAGCACTTTTCACGTTGGCTCGACGGCCAATGCGGCCAATGCCGGCTGTTCCATGCGCCAGGATTGCCATCCGGTTTCCAGTTCGCCACCCAGGGAGCGGTAGAATCGCATGGCGGCATGATTGTCCGGCAGGACCAGCCAGTGAAGACGCGGCGCGCCAATGGCACAGGCATGCGATGCCACGGCCCGCATCAGGGCATGGCCCACCCCCGCCCCCCGCCAGCCATCGCAGACATACAGTTCCTTGAGCACCAAGGTGGGGCGGCGGTCATAGGTCCAGCGGATGGTATGATGCACGGCCATACCCACCAGATCACCCGCCGCCGACACCGCGACCTTGGCCCCGAACCAGGGATCGGGGCCAAGACCGTGGATGGCCAGATCATCCGCCGTCACGGCAAACTGCTTGTCGTAACCTTCGAATACCGCCAGCGCCCGCATCAGGGACAAAAGTGCCGGGATATCGCCGACGTGAAAGTCACGCACCGTAACGGCGGATACCATGATCAGGCCGCCGCGCCGGCGACGGGACCTTCATAGCTGAACCCTTCATCGGCCCAGCCCGTCATGCCGCCGATCATCAGCTTTACGGGACGGCCAAGACTGGCCAGCCGCAGGGCGCCCTTGTCGGCACCGTTGCAATGCGGGCCGGCGCAATAGACCACGAACAGCGTGTCGGCAGGATATTCCGCCAGCCGCTTTTCCGTCAGGTCCAGGACTGGGATGTTGATGGCGCCCGGCACATGCGACGCGGCAAAGGCCTTGCGCCCGCGCACATCGACCAGGACGAATCCGGGACTACCCGACGCAAAGGCGGCGAAGACATCGGCGCAATCGGTTTCCAGCGACAGACGCTTCTGGAAATAGGCGATGGCGTCGGGCGATGGGGCGGCGGCAACACGGGTCACTTCGTTCGACATGGGATCAACCTGTCAGGGGTTTCGATGGGGCGCAGGATGGCGCCGATCCCCCCTTCGCAAAACACGCGTTCTGCCATAAAATGTCGAAATCATGCCAAAGCAGACACGCCCCGCCGATCCGCCCAACCGCACCGTCGCCATCCTGGCCTATGACGGCCTGTGCACGTTTGAATTCGGGATCGCGGTGGAGGTGTTCGCCCTGCCCCGGCCCGAATTGGGGCCAGACTGGTACCGGGCCATGGTGGTGGCGGTGGAGCCGGGGCCGCTGTCGGCCATGGGGGGCATCCGCGTCACGGCGGATGGCGACCTGTCGCTGCTGGAAGGGGCCGGGACGATCATCGTGCCGGGCTGGCGGGCGGCGGGCGCGGCGGTGCCGGAGGCCCTGTGCCTGGCCCTGCGCGCGGCCCATGAAAGGGGGGCGCGGCTGGTGTCGATCTGCTCCGGCGCGTTCGTGCTGGCGGCGGCGGGCCTTTTATCGGGCCGCGATGCCACCACCCATTGGCGGTATGAGGCGATTCTGGCCGAACGCCATCCCGACATCCGCTACCGCCCTGGTCTTCTCTATGTCGATCATGGCGACGTGCTGACGTCGGCCGGGTCGGCGGCGGGTCTGGACCTGTGCCTGCATATCGTGCGCAAGGATTTCGGGGCCGCCATCGCCAATCAGGTGGCGCAACGGCTGGTCCTGTCATCCCACCGCGACGGGGCGCAGAAACAGGTGCTGGAAAAGCCGGTCCCGACGTCCCATGAGGGACCGCGCCTGTCACCCCTGCTGGACCGGTTGCGCCGGGAACTGGACCGTGATCACGCCCTGCGCGATCTTGCCAACAGTGTGGGTATGAGCCTGCGCACCTTCATTCGCCGGTTTCAGGACATGACCGGCCTGTCACCCGGCGAATGGCTGCTACGGGAACGGGTGACGCGGGCAGAACAGCTGCTGACCGAGACGACGGCCAGCGTGGAGGATGTGGCGACGGCCTGCGGCTTCCCCACCGCCGCCGCCCTTCGCTACCATTTCCGCAACCGCCTTGGGGTGGCCCCGGCGCGGTACCGCCGGGACCAAAGCGGTAGCGCCGTCACTCCACCCTGTTCAGACACCGGAAATAACGTTCGGCCGTGATGGACCCCGTGCGACGGTCATACTCGTGGAGGAAGCGCAGACAGAGATCCATGGAGTTGTAGCAATTATAGACGATGGAGGCGGCTGCCAGAAGCTGGCGGTCCGAATATCCATCCAGGGAAATGAAGTCGCGGACAAAGACGGCATCAGCATAGAGCTGCTGGCTCAGCCCACCATACATGTCGTCATTGATCAGCATGGGCTGCAAGATGCGGCTTTCCAATGGAAAGAAGCGGTGGAAGATGAAGCCCTGTGAGCGCAGGAACTGTTCCACCTCGCTGAACAGCGGCTGATCCTTGTACATGGGCAGGAACTCCACCTCTGTCTGGATCACCACCACGTCGCGCAAACGCTCGATCCCGCTGCGAAGCGCCATCAGCTCCCCGCCCTGGATATCGATCTTGATCATGTCGGCACCGGCTGTTTCCGGTACGTCATCCAGCCGAACCGTGTCCAGCTCCGTACGGGCCACAACCTGCCCCCACAAGGGAAAACCATGGAACAAGGACAGGACACGTTGATCCGGTTCCAGCAGGGAGGTCATGCCGGGGGCATGACAAAGGCGCAACACATGGCGCCCGCCATCACCCACCGCATTCGGCAGATAGGTTTCGTCCGGCCCCATCTTCTCCAGCAATTTGGCCAATGCCTCGGGGTTGGGTTCAAATCCCACCACCTCTGCGTGGCCACGCTTCAACATCGCAAGATAGGGCGGATCGCTGTCGATCGGATTCGCCCCGATATCCACCACCTTGACCTTAACATCCGTCCCCGTCAGGTCGTTGAACAGGCGAACACCCTGAACACTCATTCATATCTCCAGTTCCACCGGCCCCCGCCCGATGGCGCGCCGGATACCAGCATCGTGGAATATCACCAGAAATGCAAAGGGCGCCGACGGTGAACCCGTCGACGCCCCATGGCATTCAGTCCAAAGACCGTTATGGATCAACGGCCCGTCTTGATCTTGGTCCAGGCACGGGTGCGTTCACGCTCCGCCTTCTGGTTGATCTGCTTGACAGTGAACATCTTCGCCATCACGTCCTTGGGCGGGAAAATGGCCGCATTGTTGGCGACATCCGGGCTCATCAGCTTCCAGGAGGCAGGACCGGCGTTGGCATAGGCGACGAAATCGCTGATGCCGGCCATCACTTTCGGCTCCAGCACATAATTGATGAAGGCCGAGGCATTGGCCACGTTGGCACCCGCCGGAATGGTGGCCATGTCGAACCAGACCTGGGCGCCTTCCTTGGGAATGGAATAGGCGATGGTGAACTTGGCCTTCGCCTCTTCTGCACGCGCCGCGGCCTGGAACACGTCGCCCGAATAGCCGACGGCGACGCAGGCGTCACCCGTGGCCAGCGGGTCGATCACCGACGGCACGAAGGTCTTGATATGCGGGCGGATGGCCAGCATGGCCGCTTCGGCCTTCTTGGTGTCTTCGGCGTTCTCGGAGTTCGGGTCCAGGCCCTGCGACTTGAACACTGACGGCAGGATGTCGGTCTGGCTGTCCAGGAAGACGATGCCGCAGGCCGCCAGCTTCTTGGCGTTTTCCGGGTTCATGACCAGCTGCCAGCTGTCCGTCGGGGCGTTGGGCAGCAGTTCCTTCACCTTTTCGACATTATAGCCGATGCCGATGGTGCCCCACTGATAGATGACGCCATATTCATTGCCGGGATCGGTCGATTCGACCAGCTTCATCAGCGACGGGTCGAGATTCTTCAGGTTGGGGATCTTGGACTTGTCCAGCTTCTGGATGGCCTTGGCCTGGATCAGCTTGCGCATCGTCGGTTCCGCCGACGGCACGGCCACATCGTAACCGGAATTGCCGACCAGCAGCTTCGATTCCAGGGTTTCCAGATCTGTGAAGACGTCATACTGCGTCTTGATCCCGGTCGCCTTGGTGAAGTCGTCCAGCGTGGTCTCGCCGATATAATCGGCCCAGTTATAGATGTTGACCTTCTTTTCCTGGGCCATGGCCGTATGGCCGACGGCGATGGCGGCAACCATGCCGATGGCGCCGATCACGTGCTTCAGCTTCATCAAGGACCCCCAATCAGATCGGACGCCCGCTTGGCACGGGACCGCCCCGGTAGGTGGGCGCCGCTGCCCGCGGCACCCTGGACAGCGGGCATTGCACATAGGCGCCGGTGCCTTGTCAATGACGATGGATTTGCCTTGTGTCGTAAGGGGATGCGACATCCTATACCTTATGGCATAAGCGTGCCGCCGATGCCCTTTCAAGGGGCAGTTTCTGCTGGCTGGAGGTCATGTTTTGCGCAATGTACAGGAGCCGCCCTTCGGCACCCACGCCCCCGGCACCCTGCCCCGGCTGCTGACCGACCTGTGCCAGGGATTGCCCGTCACACCCACGGGCCGGCGTCTGGCGCTCTGGCTGCGCAAGGTGGCGATGGTCCTGCAGGGCCCGGTGTTCGATGTGGCGGTGCGTGGCATCCATCTGCGCCTCCATCCCGGCGACAATGTCGGGGAACGCAAATTCCTGTTCATGCCGCAATTCTTCGACCCCGAAGAAATGGCGCTGCTGTCGCAGCGCCTGCCGCGCGACGGGACCTTTGTCGATATCGGGGCCAATGTCGGGCTCTACACCCTGAACGCGGCCCGTTTCCTGGGGCCGGGCGGACGCATCCTGGCGGTGGAGCCTGGGCCGGAGGCGGCACGGAGGCTGCGCTTCAACTTGGGCCTCAACCGCACTGACGCCGCCATCACCCATGCTGATTGCGCCATCGGGGCGGAGGAAGGGGTGATGGGGCTTTATCTGGATGACAGCAACCTGGGCGGCTCCTCCCTGGTTCGCGACCATGGCGGCAAATCCACGCCCGTGCGCGTGCGCCCCCTGGTCGATGTGCTGGCGGAGACGGGGATCACCCGCATCGACATGCTGAAGATCGATATCGAGGGGGCGGAGGACAAGGCTCTGCTGCCCTTCTTCGATCAGGCGCATGAGGATCTGTGGCCCCGCGTGATCATCATCGAACGGTCACAGGAAAGCTGGGCCGGCGACCTTCTGGGCCGGTTCAAGGCGGCGGGATACCGGACCTTCGGCAATAGCAAGATGAACTGGCTGTTTGAGCGGTGAGATCAATCCCGGCGGCGGCGCAATCCGCCGCCGCCGGGATCGGAACCGTTACCAGGTCACCTTGACCTTGGCATAGTAGAAGCCGCCGTTGAAACCGAACGGCGAGAAGTTAGAATACTGGGCAAAGCCGTTCGGGTTGGCGCCCGGAATGACCAGATCGGTGTAATTGTCGAACAGGTTGTTCACACCGGCGGAGATCGACAGGTTCTCCGTCAGGTCGTACCCGGCATCGATATCGGCCACCCATTCCGCCCCGAAGGTCTGATCCAGCGCGGCATTGGCATTACGCGAGGTGAACTTGCCATAGCGGGTGCCACGGACCGTCAGGTTGAAGTCTTCATACTGCCAGGTGGCGGACAGGTTGATCTTGTTGGCGGGCTGCGCCTCTTCAAACCGGCCTTCTTCCACACGGGAGAAGCGGGTCAGTTGCAGGCCGACCGTGGCCAGCGTGGAGGGGTTGGGCTTCACGTTCAACGTCTTGGTATCGTTGAAATTGACGCCCGCCGTCAGGTTCAAGGTGCCGGACGTATCCAGGTCGGCACGGTAGGTGCCGACAATATCGACGCCGCGCGTGCGGGTGTCGATGGCGTTGGTGAAGAAGCGCCCGCCGGTGACACCAGCAAAGCCGCGCGCCGTCAGGAAATTCTGCACCGCCGTACCCGTCAGATTCTCCGACAGAACGATACGGTCATCGATACGGATCTGATAGGCATCGACTGTCAGGCTGGCACCTTCAAACGGGTTGGAGGTGAAGCCCAGGCTGTAATTGATCGACTTTTCCGGCTTCAGATCTTCGGCGCCCAGCGCCCTGGCCGCCGGATCATTGACACGGAAGGTACGGATTTCGAACGGTACGCCACCGATGAAGTTGGTGGCGGTGGAGGAGAAATAGCTCTGCTGCAAGGAGGGTGCGCGGAAGCCGTTGGACACCGCACCGCGCAGGCCAAAGGCATCCGTCACATCATACTTGAAGGCGAACTTGCCCGACCCGGTCCAGCCGAAGTCGGAATAATGTTCGACACGGCCCGCCACGCTGACCAGCAGCGCATCGGACAGCTTGGTTTCCATGTCGAGATAGGCTGCATAGCTGTGGCGGTCGACATCGACCTCATCGCTGGGCCGGAAGCCGGGGAAGCCCTGGGAACCGGGGGCCGGCTGGCTGCCGATGGCGCTGGTGGAACCACCATCCAGCACCTTCACACCGCCATCCTTCCAGCTATCCTCATCCCCTGCCCCCAGCTCATAGCCTTCGGTACGGTATTCCAGACCGGCAGAGACGCTGAGCGAGGATGGCAGGCCAATATCGACATCGCGCGACGCGTCGGCATTGATCACACCCTGGGTATAGAGCAGATCACCGGCATAGAAGCTGCGGCGGCTGTTGGTGCCATAGGTGGCGTTCAGGGTGTTCTCCACGCTGAACGGGAAGTCGTTGCGGCCATAGGTGCCGGAAATGTCATAGCGGGTTTCGCCAGCATCGCCCTTCACGCCCACGGCGACCGACATATCGTCGATGTCAGATGTGATAAAGGGCAAGAAACCGTTGGGATAGATGGCGCGGACATTGTTGGGGTCGCGCGGACGCCGCCACGTGGCCCCGGCTTTGCCCTCACGCTTATTGTAATTGCCGAAGGAGTAGAGTTCGGCGCCGCCCAGCGGCAGGCCCAGATTATAGACGACGTTATAGTCGGTTACGTCGCTGTCGCCGTACCAGAAATTATCGGTCCGGTTGATCGTCGCCTCACGCGGGTCGGGAACACCACCGGCAAGATTGTTATATTGCTGGCGGATATCGGCAGCCTGACGGTTGGTATGGGCGCGGTCGCGATATTCGGCGGTCAGGTTCAGATAGCCACCATCGCCGATGGTGACGCCGGCATTGGAGGCAAAATGATAGACATCGCCATCGCCCTCATAGGTCTGGCCATAGGAACCGAAGGCCGACCCGCCGGAATTATTGTCCTTCAGGATGATGTTGATCACGCCCGCGATGGCATCGGACCCGTACTGCGCCGCCGCCCCATCGCGCAGGACCTCAACCCGGCGGATGGCCGATGCGGGAATGGAGTTCAGGTCCGCACCGGTAGAGCCGCGCCCGACCGAACCGTTCAGGTTCAGCAACGCCGTATTGTGACGCCGCTTGCCATTGATCAGGACCAGCGTGTGGTCGGGCGACAGGCCGCGCAGCGTGGCCGGACGGATATGGTCGGTACCGTCGGTGATGGTTGGCTGTGGGAAGTTGAAAGAGGGGACAAGAGCGTTCAGGACCTTGTTGACCTCACCCAGGCCGGACCGTTCCAGTTCGCCCGCCGAAATCACGTCCACCGGCACCGGCGATTCCGCCAGGGTGCGGTCGGCACGGCGCGTACCCGTCACCACGATTTCTTCGACATCGCCGGCGGGCTGCTGAGCCTGGGCGCCCCCCGCCACGGTCAGGAACCCGGCCAATGCCGTACCAACCTTAAGCCACTGCTTCCCCATGTGTTCTTCTCCCGACTATCTTCAGTCGCCGCCCCATGTGGAACGACCGAGCACCCAGGAACGATATCGTTTCCCAGGCACTTGGGAAGGTGAGGATGGTTACCCGACTGTTAATATTGCACTGGTGTGACGCAATAGGCGCAGGAAGCGTTCGCTAACCGCGTGCCCGCATCAGGCGGGCCTTGTCGCGCTGCCAATCACGTTCCTTCTCGGTGTCGCGCTTGTCGCCCTTGTTCTTACCCTTGGCGACGCCGATCTCGACCTTGGCCTTGCCGCGATCGTTGAAATAGATCGACATAGGCACCAGGGTCATGCCCTGGCGCGCAATGGCGGCCAGCATCTTCACCAGTTCGCGCTTGCGGACTAGCAGCTTGCGCGGACGCTTGGGATCATGCTGCAGCCAGGCGCCGGCCTGGCCATATTCGGGGATATAGGAATTGACCAGGAACAGCTCGCCCCCGATCTCACCGGCATAGGCCTCCAGGATGGAGGCCTTGCCGCCACGCAGGGACTTCACCTCGGTACCGGTCAGCATGATGCCGGCCTCCACCGTATCCTCGATAAAGTAATCGAAGCGGGCCCGGCGGTTCTGTGCCGCCAATTTGCGCTCGGGCGCGTTGTTCGCCATCGCTGGAACAATCCGATCCGTAAAAACAAAACGTGCCCCCTGTTATGGGGGCACGCTTCGGCAAGTTCAATGAAATCAACCGATCAGATCAGGCCTGCCTTGCGCATCGCGGCCTCAACGACCGTCCGGCCCTCGGCGCTGCAGGGCACCAGCGGCAGGCGGACATCGGGCGTGGCCTTGCCCAGCAGGCTGGCAGCGTATTTCACCGGTGCCGGGCTGGTCTCCACGAACATGGCCTGATGCAGCGGCAGCAGGATGTCGCGGATACGGGCCATTTCGACCAGATCGCCACGCTGCCACGCCTCATGCAACTGCGAGCAGAGCGCCGGCGCCACATTGGCCGTGACGGAGATGCAACCCACCCCACCCTGGGCCAGGAAACCGGTAACGGTGGCATCCTCGCCCGAAAGCTGGCAGAAGTCGGGCCCGATTTCGACGCGGGTGCGAAGCGGACGGGCCAGATCGGCCGTCGCGTCCTTCACACCCACGATGTTGGGCAACTTCGCCAGCCGCGCCATGGTTGCGACAGACATGTCGATGACGCTGCGGCCGGGGATGTTGTAGATGATGATGGGCAGATCGACAGCGTCATGGATGGCCTTGTAATGCTGATAAAGACCTTCCTGCGACGGCTTGTTGTAATAAGGTGTGACCACCAGGGCGGCATCCGCACCCGCCTCCTTGGCGTGGCGGGTCAGCGCGATGGCCTCTTCGGTCGAATTGGAACCGGTGCCTGCGATCACGGGCACCCGGCCCTTCGCCACCTCAACGGTCAGGGAGACGACCAGACGATGTTCCTCATGGCTGAGCGTCGGCGATTCGCCGGTCGTACCCACGGGAACCACGCCGTGGGTCCCCTGTTTGATCTGCCAGTCCACAAAGTCCTTGAACGCGACCGCATCCACCTTCCCCTCACGGAACGGCGTAATCAGTGCGACGATGGAACCCTTGAACATGGCAAGACACTCCGGTCAGAACGAATGAAGGCGCGAACCTTAAACAGCCGCAATCCCCGAAACAAGGCGGCAGGCCGTGCCCTGGCGGCGATGCTGCTCTGCCTGGGTATCGGGCTTGGCGGTGCCGGATTGGCACGGGCCGCCGGCACGACCAGCGATGTCGGCATCTACAAACAGGCCCTGCGCGCCGCCGACCAGGGCAAAATGGACGAGGCGCAGCGCCTTGTCCGCCGCGCGCCGGACGATCAGGCCTCCAACCTGATCTTGTGGATGACCCTGACCCAGGGCGGGACCGATGCCAGCTGGGACGCCATCACCGGCTTCATGAAGCGTCATCCCGACTGGCCCAACCAGGCCGCTCTGCGCCGCAATGCCGAGGCGAAGATGCCGTCGGACATGCCGTACGCGCAAGTTCGGGAATGGTTTGAGAAGAACCCGCCGCTGACGCTGGTGGGGCTGGGCCGTTACGCCGATGCGCTGATGGAGACGGGATCCTCGGACAAGGCCATCGACCTGATCCGTGACCGCTATATCAATGGCAGTTTCGGCGCGCAGGAGGAGCGGGATTACCGCCAGCGTTATGTCGGCCTGCTGCGCCCCGCCGACCATGCCGCCCGCTTGGATCAACTGATCTGGGCCGACAAGATCGACGAGGCGCGGCGGGTCATGCCGCTGGTCGATCCGGGCCGTCAGGCCGTGGCGGAGGCGCGCATTGCCATGGCGGCGCAATCGCCCGGCGTCGATGGCGCCCTGCGCCGGGTGCCGGCCAGCCTGCAGAACGATCCCGGTCTTCAATATGACCGCACCCGCTGGCGCCGCCGCAAGGATATGGATGACGGCGCCATGGAGGTGCTGGCCTCAAAGCCGGCAGAGGAACAGGCCCATGCCGCCGACTGGTGGGTGGAACGCCATATCCTTGCCCGCCGGTTGATGGAGAAAGAACAATATGCCCGTGCCTATGAGCTGGTGTCCGGCCACGCCACCCAGGATGGGCTGGGTTTCGCGCAGGCGGAATTCCTGGCCGGCTGGCTGGCCCTGCGCAAGCTGAACCAGCCCGATCAGGCGCTGAAACATTTCGAGGCCTTGTTCCGAGGCACCAGTTCCCCCGTCAGCCGTTCCCGCGGTGCCTATTGGGCGGGCCGTGCGCTGGACGCGATGGGTGACAAGGAACGCGCCGCCACCTGGTATGACACGGCCACCACCTATGGCGGCACCTTCTATGGCCTGCTGGCCGCCGACCATCTGGAACGCCCGCCCGGCAGCGCCCTGCCGGTGGAACCGGAGCCGACGGACGAACAGCGCAGGGCCTTCGACAAGCGGGAAATGGTGCGCGTCACCCGGCTGCTGGCCCGGATCGAAGGGGCGGATAGCGACCGTACCACCCTGTTCATCCGCAAACTCTCGCTGGACGCCAAGACAGGCGAGGAATACCGGATGGTGGGTGAGCTTGCCCTGGCACTGAAACGCAAGGATCTGGCCGTCACCACCTCGCGTGCGGCGTGGCAGGATGGTTTCGTGCTGCGCCATGCCGGCTTCCCGCTGCTGGACATGAAGCCGCCGTCCCGACCAGAGGCGGCCCTGATCCATGGCATCATCCGTCAGGAAAGCAATTTCGTGGCGGATGCCGTCAGCTCTGCCGGCGCACGCGGCCTGATGCAGGTGATGCCAACCACGGCAGCGGGCGTGAACCGCGCCCCGGCCCCCGCAAAACCTGCGGCCACCCCAGCGAAGATGGCCAAGAACGGCAAGCAGGAAGCCAAGGCGAAGAAGCCACCGGCCAAGCAGCCGCCGAAGATCAGCAGCACAGCCAACCGGCTGATCGCTGACCCTCGCTATAATGTTGAGACGGGCTCCACCTATCTGGCCGACCTTATCGACCGGTTCGGCGGTTCTTATGTGCTGGCGATTGCGGCCTATAATGCCGGGCCGGGCCGGGTTGCGGGCTGGGTGCGGGATTATGGCGATCCGCGCGGGGCCGGAGTCGACATTATCGACTGGATCGAAACCATGCCGATCTATGAGACTCGGAACTACGTTCAGCGCGTTCTGGAAAATGTACATCTGTACCGGGCCCGTCTGGGCCATCCTTCGCTGCGCCTGACCCTGGATCTGGAGCGTGGGGCCGCCACCAACGGCTGATCACGAAGGGACTAATCCCTATTTCCGCGCGCCAAATGGCGGGCGGCGGGCGATGATGGTCACAGCTTTGCCATCATTCCCGCCGTCCGGAGCCTTCGATGCCGGCCCAGCCGATTACCCAGCATATCCGCGAGGCCGCCCTGGTCCATGCCCGTCTGCTCGACCGGTTGATCGCCGAGACAGAGGCGGAGATTGCAAAGGAACACGGGCCTTTCGTGACCGAAAGCCTGCGTGAATGGCTGGGCGTCCTGCGAAGCGAACGGCAAGTCTACGGCATGGCCGCCACACTTCTGGTCAGCAATATTGAAAATGCCGCTTGACTGTATCCACAGATTCCGGATTTTCATCACGGAAATTCGGTATCGAGAGCAAGATGCGGCAAATCGGTTCAATCTCCGGATTCGCGAAGTTGGTTTATCGACAAACGGCACAGATGTGGTAGTATAATTATCGATCAATACCCGCAAGGGCCGAGAAGCCCCCGCCCTGGCAGTTTGCGTTGGATTTATTGCGGCGAATAGTTGCTCAATTATCAGTCCAAGACAACCGAAGGGAGGCTTATCCAATAGGATTTGTGTGGCGCCGCGGTTTTGCTGCCTCTAACCGCTCCATCGGAATCACTTATGTATGTCGCAAACATACAAGTGATGGACAGTTGGGCCAAAATCGCTGATATTACCATACCATAGCATGTCGGCGCTTTGGGCTGCATACTTGCGTAAGCTGCCTTTGGTTTGACGACCGGCGGAAGCTTGTCTGGTGTTTGCGACGCAGGTAGCGACATGCTGCCTATGTGTCTTGAAGATGCAAAGAACGGTGATCGCCCGCAGCCACGGAACAGTTCGCGTGGTCGGGCGTTACACAGTAACGCGGAATAGGGGGCAATAGAGTTCTATGCCGAGACGAAGCAAAAACGCAGCGGTCGCTGCCCTTGAGACAGTGATTGAGAACCATGTGGCTGGCCGTATAAGACTTCGTCGCGGTCTCTTAGGCATGAGCCAGTCTGACCTCGCCAAGGCCCTTGGTATTACTTTCCAACAGGTCCAGAAGTACGAGCGCGGATCAAATCGTGTTTCTGTTGGCAAGCTGTACCGCCTTGCGGATATTCTTGATGTCCCGCTAACATTCTTCTTTGACGGGCTGGATGTTCCGGACATGCGGCGCCCGCCGGAAAGCTTCGCTGCGACCGCCGAAGGGTCATCACCGATCCTGTCGCGCCGCGAGCTTGATCTTCTGCGTGCCTGGAAGTCGGCGCCGGAGGAAGTGGCCGATGCCGTCGGTTCGTTGCTGCGGGCCGTTTCTCCGAACGCCGGATATGATGAGGAGGCCGCTGCGGCGGCCGCTGCAAACCGTCAATATACGGCCCCCACCGAGACGACGAATCCGGCGCCCGCCATTGAGGCACCGCGCCGCCGTGGCCCCGTACCCGGCAGCAAGCGTCAGCCAAAAGCCACCGACGATGCCGCCGCCGCTGCTGGCCGCCGCCGCCGCGGCGCAATCTGGGACCCGGCTGATATCCGCGATTATGGCGAAGGCGAAGGCGACTGAACCTTCACAGCCCCATTCAAGGCCCCGGTGACCATGTCACCGGGGCTTTTTTCTTGGAACTAATCCCAATAAAACCCATGATGGATACTTACAATAAAACCAGACCGGTTTCGTTGTAAGTCGATACAACAAACCCTGCCGCGTTCAGGCTGTTTCTCAAACGGATACCGTCATCGATCAGGTATGAAATGACATCCAGACATTGAAGCTGTCATGCAGCGCATCAATGGTGATCCCCTGTCCCCGTTTCACATCGAACGGGCGATCCGGCAGATAGAATCCTGGCTGCCAGCCGCTGGCTGGGCTGTCGATAAACGGGCTGTTCTCAAACGTCACACCACCGCCAAAATCCAACCAGACCCACTGCGCCAGGGCCGCGCAGCGCCCCTCGGCATTGGCGGGCAGAATGAAACGCACCTGTTCGGACGCGGGGATCGGTCCACCCGTAAAATCAAACGTGAACGGATCCGCGGCGACGGACAATGCCACTGGCTGCACCAGTCTTGCGTCATAACGCACAGACCGGGGATAGAGCCGGTTGAAGGCCGACAGGTCAAAGCCGTTGGTCGGCCCCGTGAACAGATGCATTTCCAATAAGGCGCCACCCGCCAAGGCGCAGCGCACGCCGCCGCGCGCCGGCAGGATGCGAGCGTCGGGCTTCAACAGGCGGGCGCGCGCATCGGCCACCGCCGGGATGATCCGTTCGGACAGGAAGTCGCTGGCCACGATCTCCGACAAAAGCACATCTGCCGGGCGCGGGAGCACACCGCCGACCTGCAGCGCCGTGGACAGGGTGTTCACCACGGTGATCCTGTCCGACAGGCCATTGGCGGCGATCACCGCCCGCGCCGTCTCCGCGATCCAGGGCACCGCCTCACAAGTCACCACCTGCGCACCGGCCCGTGCCGCCATCATGGCCAGCAGGCCGGAGCCGGTGCCGATCTCCAGCACCAGATCGCCCGGCTTCACCTGCGCCTTGATCGCCGCTTCATAGGCGTCGTTGCGGGGCGCATCATTGACCATGGGCACATGCCAAAGCGGTAGCATGCGGGTGCGCAGCTTGGATTGGAGAAGCTGGGCCTCGACAAAGTCGGGTTTCAGGGCCAGGGCCTGGCCCACCTGCTCCAAAGCCTCTTCCAGCTTGTCTTGCTCACGATAGGCGGCCGCCAGATTGAAGCGGCCAACCGGGTCATCCGGCTCGATCGCCACGGATTTCTCAAAGGAAACCCGCGCCTCATCCATGCGGCCCAGTTTCTGATGGCACAAACCGATATTGAAGTTCAGACCCCGAAAACTCGGATCGGCTTTTCCCGCCTTCTCGAACGCTGTCAGGGCGTCGGCCCATTTCTCCTGCGCTTTCAGAACAAGGCCCAGATTCCAGGAAACCGGCCCCATGCCGGGGCGCAGCTTGTCGATCTGCCGATACAGTTTCTCGGCCTCCGCCCAGCTTCCATCATTCTGGCGGGAAACGGCCTGGGCGAAGATGCGGTTGAGGTCCATGGCGGCTGCTTTTGGATCAAGGGGATATGCGCGATTGTGGCCCAGGGGAAGCCAGCCGATCAACCATGATCGGCACTGGCATCCCACGGCATTGGCGTTATTCTGCGCGGCAATCCAATGACCCGTTACAGAAAGCCCCAGAGATGCCCCTGCCCGACACGCATCCGACCGTCAAGAAGCGGCGCAGCCAGTTGCTGAACCACCTGCTGGCCTATTTCTTCTTCGCCGTCATCATCGTGCCGGTGAATTTCTTCATCACCCCGGACAGGATCTGGTTCTTCTGGCCGCTGGTCGGCTGGATGGGGCCGCTGGCCCTGCACACCGCCTATGCCATGGGCATGTTCGATCGGAAAGGTTAAAGACCCCGCGCCATGGCGCGCCAGGCGATATCGCGGCGGCAGAAACCTTCCTTCCAGTCGATGCGATCCACCGCCTCATAGGCCTTGGCGCGGGCATCGGCCACGCGCGGCGCGATGGCGGTGACGCCCAGGACACGACCGCCATTGGCCAGGATGGCGCCATCGGCCCCTTCCTTGGTGCCGGCATGGAAAATCTCCACACCATCCACCTGTCCCGCCGCCGGCAGATTGCCGATGCGCGTACCCTTCAGATAATCGCCCGGATACCCCTCTGCGGCCATGACGACACAGAGGGCCGCCTCGTCATGCCATTCCGGCACCTGGGCCGACACGTCGCCCTGGGCCGCCGACAGCAGCAGCGGCACCAGATCGGATTTCAGGCGGCGCATCAGCACCTGGCATTCCGGGTCACCGAAACGGACATTATATTCCAGCAGCTTGGGCACCGGCTGCCCATCCGGCCCGGTCACCACCATGATACCGGCGAACAGCACGCCGATGAAGGGCTTGCCCTCTGCCGCCATGCCGCGCACGGTTGGCAAGATCATCTCTTCCATGATCCGCGCCTCGATGGCTGGCGTCAAAACGGGGGCCGGACTGTAGGTGCCCATGCCGCCGGTATTGGGGCCCTGATCGCCGTCATAGGCACGCTTATGATCCTGCGCACCGGCCAGGGCCACGGCATTGGTGCCGTCACAGATGGCGAAGAAGCTGGCCTCCTCCCCATCCAGGAATTCCTCAATCACCAGTTCGGCCCCGGCATCGCCGAAGCGGCGGCCGACCATGGCCTCCTCAATGGCGGCATAGGCCTCATCCACGCTCTGACAGATGGTGACACCTTTGCCGGCGGCCAGACCGTCCGTCTTCACCACGATGGGGGCGCCCTGCCGGGCGACGAATTCCTTAGCGGCGCCCATGTCAGTGAAGCGGCCATAGGCGGCGGTGGGCACGCCGAACCGGGCCACGGCATCCTTCATGAAACCCTTGGACCCTTCCAGGGCGGCAGCCGCCTGCGATGGGCCGAAGGTGGGGATACCGGCGGCGCGCAGCGCATCGGCCAGGCCTAAGAC